>JAOUNZ010000010.1 GCA_029880665.1 Candidatus Nitrosopumilus sp. | reverse complement strand
ATTAGCTTCTGGGGTAATTCCACAAATTACTGCAAGTATTGGTCCTTCAGCTGGAGGTTCTGTATATTCACCTGCAATGACTGACTTTGTAATTATGGTAGAAAAAATAGGAACCATGTTTGTAACAGGTCCCGATGTAGTGAAAACTGTATTGGGCGAAGAAATATCATTTGATGATCTTGGAGGCGCAATGACACATGGTTCAAAAAGTGGTGTTGCACATTTTGTTGCACAAAATGAATACGAATGCATGGATTACATCAAAAAATTAATTTCTTATCTCCCTCAAAACAATACTGAAGAGCCGCCAAAAACTGCCACTGGCGATGATCCAAATAGATTGGATCATAACCTGATCAACATCATTCCAGAAAACCCTTTACAACCTTATGATATGAAAGAAATTATTAATTCAATTGTTGATAATCATGAATTCTTTGAAGTACATGAATTATTTGCTCCGAACATTATAGTAGGTTATGGAAGAATGAATGGTAAAGTTGTAGGAATTGTGGCCAATCAACCCATTCATCTTGCAGGCGCACTTGATATTGATTCTTCAAACAAAGCAGCACGTTTCATAAGATTCTGTGATGCATTTAACATCCCTCTTATCACTCTAGTAGATACCCCTGGATACATGCCAGGTTCTAATCAAGAACATAATGGAATTATTAGGCATGGTAGTAAACTGCTGTATGCATATTGTGAAGCTACCGTTCCAAGAATTACATTAGTTATTGGCAAAGCGTATGGCGGCGCTTATATTGCAATGGGAAGTAAAAATCTCAGAACTGATATTAATTATGCATGGCCAACTGCGCGATGCGCTGTTTTAGGTGGAGAAGCAGCTGTAAAAATAATGTATAGGAAAGATCTTGATGAGGCAAAAGATCCTGAGAATCTTAAAAAACAATTGATCAATGAATTTGCAGAAAAATTTGAAAATCCGTATGTTGCTGCCTCTCATGGAACCGTTGATAATGTCATTGATCCTTCTGAGACCAGACCTATGTTGATTAAAGCATTAGAAATGCTTGCAAACAAAAGAGAAAAACAACTGCCTAGGAAGCATGGAAACATCAATTTGTGATTGAATATGATTGAGAAAGTACTTATCGCAAATAGAGGAGAAATTGCTTTACGTGTAATTAGAACGTGTAAAAGACTTGGTATTAAAACAGTTGCAGTTTATTCTGATGAAGATTATGATTCCATGCATGTTAAACAAGCATCTGAGGCATATCATATTGGAGAGGCAGCACCTGCAAAATCATATCTTAATCAAGAAAAAATCTTAGAAACTATATTGTCTTCTGGGGCAGATGCTGTACATCCAGGTTATGGATTTCTCTCAGAAAATTCTGATTTTGCGAGTACTTGTGAAAAAAATAACATAAACTTTATCGGACCATCTGCTAAATCCATGGATCTCTGTGGTGATAAAATGCAATGTAAAGATGCAATGCTTAAAGCCAAAGTACCAACAGTTCCTGGAAGTCCTGGACTTGTAAAAGATGTTGAAGAAGCATTAAAAATTGCAAATGATATCTCTTATCCTGTATTACTAAAGTCTGTATTTGGTGGTGGTGGACGTGGTATTAGATTAGTAAATAATGATAAGGAATTACGTGAAGGTTTTCAAACAGTTACAAGCGAATCCATTTCTGCCGTTGGAAAGTCTGCAATTATTGTTGAAAAATTCCTTGAAAAAACTAGGCATATTGAATATCAAATGGCAAGAGACAAACATGGCAATGCGGTTCATATATTTGAAAGAGAGTGTTCTATTCAAAGAAGAAATCAAAAGCTTATTGAACAAACTCCCTCTCCAGTGGTTGATCAGGAAACACGGGATAGGGTAGGCGAGTTAGTTGTCAAAGCGTCTGAAGCCGTTGATTATACTAATTTGGGAACAGCTGAATTTTTAAGAGCAGATAATGGCGAATTTTATTTTATTGAAATTAATGCAAGATTACAGGTAGAACATCCCATCTCTGAAATGGTATCTGGATTGGACTTTGTCAAACTTCAATTAGATATTGCAAATGGAGAACCATTGCCATTTAAGCAAAAAGATCTTAAAATGAAAGGATATGCAATCGAGTGCAGAATTAATGCAGAAGATACATTCTTAGACTTTGCACCTTCTACTGGGCCTGTTCCAGATGTAACGATTCCGTCTGGACCTAATGTTAGATGTGATACTTACCTGTATCCTGGATGTACAGTATCCCCATTTTACGACTCCTTGATGGCTAAACTGTGTACATGGGGACAAACGTTTGAGGAATCTAGAACTCGTATGCTTACAGCACTTAATGACTTTTACATTCAAGGCGTAGAAACATCAATTCCACTTTATAAAACAATTCTAAATTCAGAAGAGTACAAAAAAGGCGAACTTTCTACCGATTTCCTAAAACGATATGGGATGATTGACAAATTAACTGAAGACCTAAAGAATGAGAGACTAGAGAAAAGCGAAGCAGCGATTGCTGCCGCAATAATTCATTCTGAATATTTCAAGAGTCGTGTTCAAAACAATGCCGTTAATAACTCTAATTGGAAATATAATCTGGATTGATGATTTATGAATTACAAAATAACTGATATTGAAAAATCATTTGATGGCAAGATTGTAGAAAATCTTGGAAATAATGACTATGTAATTAAAATCAATGATAATGAACACAAATTAAAAATTATTAATATGAATTCGTCTGGCATTGAATTCATTTTAGATCAAAAATATCATAAAGCAAAGTATCTTGAACAGTCAACTAATGAAATGAACATTGTAATTGATAATGTTCCAATTATCATTAACCGTCATACTCATTTTGATGAAGTTGTCTTCAAACATTCTGGCGGTGCAGGTGCTGGAAATGTACAATTATCATTGAAGAGTCAAATTCCTGGCAAAGTTGTATCTATTTCTGTTGCTGAAGGTGATTCTGTAAAGAAAGGTGATGTGATCTGTACACTGGAATCAATGAAGATGCAAGTATCGGTGAAAGCACACAAAGATGGTGTTGTCAAATCAATTAAGATTAAAGAAACTGCAACCGTTGCAAAAGGCGATTTGATAGCTGACATAGAATAAAAAATAATTTTCCTTATTTCAGGAAATTTTTAATCTCTTCATAGTTTGGTTCTTTCAATGGATCTTCTGAAACCCATTTGTATCCAATTTTTCCATCTTCATTTATAATAAAGACAGAACGTTTTGCAGCATTGTATCCTTTAATATGAAGCAAATCTGTCATTAATACTCCATAATCACGAATTGTTTTGCTACTGTAATCTCCCAATAATGGAAAATTGAAGTGATTTTTTTCTGCAAATGCTTTATTTGCAAATGGACCATCATTACTGATTGCCACAATTTTTGCGCCTAGATCGGAAATTTCCTTCCATGAATCTCTAAAATTACACAGTTCTGCCTCACAAACTGGAGAGCTTGCGGCAACTATGAACGACAAAACAATTTTTCCACCTTTATAGTAATCCAAAGTTCGCATTTTCAATTCTGTATCTGGAAGCTCGAAATTAGGAGCGATATCTCCAATATTCAATGACATGATCGCTATTTGGTAATGTTCTATAAAGTACTTTACAACAATAATTTTTTCAGAAACGGATCAAAAAAAGGAAGCATACCTTTTTATACAAAAATTAGGGTCAAAAGCTAAATTGGTCGGGGAATTAGCGGGCAATTATAGTACCGTTGTATTGATGTTTGGTTTTGCTATAGTAGCGATGGCTCCAGCGTTAATTATCTCCAGAATGATTTCTCCTAGAAAACGAAGCAATCCTGTTAAATTTTTGCCAATGGAATGTGGACAAGTTCCATCTGGAGAAGGAAGAACTCATTTCATGATGCAATACTATCCTTACATTCTGATGTTTGTTGTTTTTGATGTGATGGCGATTTTCTTGTATGCTTGGGGTAGTTCACTTTTGGAAATTCCAAAGATTGCAACTTTGCCAATGATGGGTTTTTTGGGAATTATGTTTGGAGCAATGGCATTTGCTTTGTACCAATCTGGGAGACGAAGAATATGGTAGTTTTTTATATAAATTGTATTTACGAGGGTAGGGGATAAGATTGCTTAAAGACTTAGTGACACCAGAAAATGCAAATGTCTTTGTAGGAAAGTTAGGTGATATTTTAGAAAGAGCAATTGATAAACCGTTAGGTTATGCGATTAATTGGGGTAGGATTTGGTCACTCTGGCCAGTACATATTGAAACAGCATGTTGTAGTGTAGAGTTTGGTGCAGCATCAAGTCCTAGATATGATGTTGAAAGATTTGGCATCATTGAAGCATTTGGTTCCCTTCGACAGTGTGATCTTGTAGTTGTTCAAGGAACTATCACAAGAAAAATGGCACCACGTCTTAGGTTAGTCTACGATCAAATGCCTGAACCGAAATATGTTATTGCTATGGGGGCATGTGCAATTACTGGAGGTTTGTATTTTGATTCATACAATGTACTTCCAGGAATTGATGGAGTAATTCCAGTTGATGTTTATGTTCCAGGTTGTCCACCAAGACCTGAAACCCTGATTCAAGGATGTATGTTGTTACAAGAAAAAATTAAGAGAATGAAGGCTAGGAAGTTTGTATAATGAGTTCTAATTCTGAAAAACCTGATGCAGATGAAACTCCTAAAGTAAACGTACCATCTACAGCAAAAAAATCAGAACTACCTATGTTTGAAAAAAGCATTTCGGATAAAATTGTTGAAAAGTTTGGTGATAAAGTTGAAGTCACCTTTGTAAAAGAAGATAGAGTTGGAATTAAATCTGGTAAAGAAAATATTCATGATGTTGCTGAATTCATTCGTGATGCACTACACTATGATCATGTGGAATCTGTTTCAGGCGTAGATTATCCTCAAAACAAGGAAATTGAAGTTGTGTATCATATAGGATCTTATTCTGATTCTTCACTAGCAAGACAAATACTTGTTTTATCTACTAGTGCCCAAAGAGAAGAAAACCCAATTCCTGGAAATGATGCGACTAGACTTCCCACTCTTAGAGATATATTTTACAGTGTGGAATTTCATGAAAGAGAAGTTTTTGAAATGTTTGGTGTTTACTTTGAAGGTCATCCTGATAATAGACGATTGCTTTTGCCAGAAGACTGGGCAGATTTACCTCCGCTTAGAAAGGACTTTGCAATAAAGGGAAGATAGAAATGACTGAACAATTACCTCCTGGATTAGCACTCCAGAAAGTTGACGAGAGAATAATGACTCTTAATGTTGGTCCACAACATCCTGGATCTGGTCACATGAGAATTATTGTTCAAATTGATGGTGATTATATTGTTGCATGCGATCCTGATCCTGGATATGTTCATCGTGGAGAGGAAAAGATGGCTGAATATAGAAACTATATCACAAATATTCCTCACTTAGAAAGACCTGTGATTCATGATTCTTGTAATGTATTGTATCCCTATGTTCTTGGAGTTGAGGAACTTGTTGGAATTGAAGTCCCTGAACGTGCAAAGTATGTTAGAGTTATTGCATCTGAATTAAACCGATGTATTTACACAATGTACTGGCTTGCAATTTATGGTATATTTTTGGGGCATTCTACAATGTTCATGTGGCCAGCAGGGGATCGTGAACTCTTAATTGATCTTATGGAAAAAATGTCTGGTGCAAGAGTAACTCATGCCCATTTTGTTCCAGGTGGAGTAAGAAATGATTTACCTCCAAACTTTGAAGATGTCTGTTTACGTCAAGTTAACTACTTTGAAAAACGTATCAAAGAATATTCTGCTGTCTTTTATGATAATCCTATTTTGATTGCTAGAACCAAAGACACTGGTATCCTTTCTCGTGAAGATGCAATAAGACTTGGAACTACAGGTTCTGTGCTTCGTGCAAGTGGAGTTGATTATGATCTTAGGAAGAAGGAACCATATGATGTTTATGAAGAATTAGATGTTCACACTAATGTGATGAAAGAAGGTGACTCTTATGCAAGATCCAAAATACCATGGCTTGACATGTTAGAAAGTTGTAATATTATTAGACAAGCGTTACAAAAAATGCCAAAGTCCGGTTCTGTTAGAACTAAACTAAAACCTAATCCAAAAGGTAAAGGGCTTAATTCAGTTTACAAACGCGTAGAATCTGGTAGAGGATCACTAGGTTGCTATATTGTATCTGATGGTAAAACTGAACCATACCGACTAAAGTTAAGTGTTGGATCTTTTAGAAATCTGATTGCGTTACCATATCTTCTCAAAGGTGAAAAACTTGGCAATATGCCTTCAGTATATTGGAGTCTTAATTATTGGCCAGTGGAGGCAGACCGATAAATGTCAGTTATTGCACCAAAATTCAAACTAAGCGAATTCATCAAATCGTTGCTTGATAATGTGTTTTGGACTGTATTGATACTATCTCTGATTGGTATTCCTGCTGTTATGATGGTCTTATTCTTTATTGAAATGCCTGTAATTAACGGTGAGTTACTTACTCCGTTTCTTGCATTAACTTGGATAGCAGACCCTTCACGTATTCTTCCAATTGTACATGCATTCATGGCAACTGATATTTTTAGAGTAATGGTTTTTCCTGGATTCGGATTTGCTGCATTGCTAGCTGCTGGAACGATATTTGTTGAAAGAAAAATGCTTGCAAAATTGCAATTAAGAGTTGGACCATTTTATTGTGGAAAAATTGAAGGTATCTTACAATTAATGGGTGATGGGCTAAAGCTAATTTCAAAAGAAATCATCATTCCTGCAAAAGCTGATAAGCCTATCTTCTGGGCAGCACCAGTACTATTTGTTGCGGCAGCGGCAGCATTTGTTGCATTAATTCCGGTAGCTCCTGGTTGGGTAGTTGCAGATGTGGATTTAGGATTACTTGGTGTGTTTGCAGTAATTGGATTTTTCCCAATCATTACTATTCTTTCTGCATGGTCTGCAAATAGCAAATTCCCATTCATTGGTGGTATCAGAGCTTTATTCCAGATGGTCTCATTTGAAATTCCATTAATTTTATCTTTGTTGGGGGTTGTAATGCTAACAGGATCTCTTAATTTATCTGAAATTGCTGCAAGTCAATCTAATTTCCCATGGATTGTGTTTTTACCCATCGGTGCTATTGTTTTCTTTATTACTATGCTTGCAGAACTAGAAAGAATCCCATTTGATTTACCAGAAGCAGAAAGTGAAATTGTAGCTGGTTGGTTAACAGAATTATCTGGTATGATGTATGGGCTTGTGCAATTAGGAACTTATCTGAAACTTTATGCATTTGCAGCATTGTTTGTTGTATTATTCCTTGGTGGATGGAATGGCCCGATGGTTGTACCTCCATTTCCAGCAGAAATTCTTACTGAAGGGATTGTACTTGGTCCTGTAACTGCAAACATTCCAGGATTGCCTTTGTTTACTCAAGAAATGCTTAATGGAACCCTTTGGTTTGTTCTCAAAACAGTTGGTGTCATATTCTTCATATTGTTGCCAAGAGGGGTTTTCCCAAGAATCAGGATTGATATGCTATTGAATCTTGGATGGACTAAACTAATTGGTCTTGCTTTCGTTAACATCTTTATTGCACTTGGATTGCTTTACGCTGGAGTGTTAGGACCAGGAGGATTACAATAATGGGAACTGCAACAGGTATTATTCGAGCATTAAATTCAGGGATTAAACATATTGCAATAAAACGATTTACACTTCGTTATCCTGAAGAGAAACTAAAGTTTGTAGGTGATGGTTATCAATTTGATCCGTCTGCCGGAGTAGGAATTGCTGGACTAAAGGGCCGTCATATGCTGTTCCATGATCATTGTACTGGTTGTCAGTTGTGCTCTATTGCCTGTGAGGGTGTTGCTGAAGCAATAGCAATGGTAAAAGTTCCTGATCAACAAAAACAAAACAAGAAGTCTATTATGCCTCAAATTGATTATGGGAAATGTGTATTTTGTGGTCTTTGTGTTGATGCATGCCCATTTTATGCACTTTATATGACTAATGATTATGAATTATCTTCCTTTTCTAAGGAAGGCTTGATTTACACCCCTGCTCAACTGCAGGTAAAACCATACGTTGCGCAGAATAGTGAAATCCAAATTACTAGTAGAGGTGCAACTCATGGCTGATGCTGCGTTTCTTGCACTGACTGTAATTACAATTGGTTCTGCAATTGCGGCACTTGAATTAAGATCACTAATTTATGGTTCAATCGCATTGATGGGAACACTTGGCGGTATTGCGGGATTCTTTTTCTTGTTAGACGCACCATTTGTTGCATTGTTCCAATTGGCAGTATATGTTGGCTCTATTGCTGTTTTAATTTTGTTTACTGTAATGTTGGTTAAAAGAGAGCTGATATTCAAAAAAATTGAAGACAAAAGAAGAAAGTTTGCAGGCATCGGATTGATGCTTACAATAATGGTATCATTGGGTGCTGTATTCATTGATTCAGGAATTAAAACAATGACTACTGATGAACCTGCTACTAATTTTAGAGATATTGGTACAGACTTTGTAACATATTATTGGCCTGCCCTCATCTTGATGGGGCTGATTTTAGCAGGTTCTGTAACTGGAGCATTGGTTTTAGCTAAACGGGAGGATGTGGAGAATGACCAACGAGTTAATTGACTTCACACTTGTGTCTGTTGCTATGCTAGCAATAGGCATTTATGGTCTTGCAGTAAAGCGTAATTTTATTCGAATGCTTTTTGCAGTTGAAATCATCATCAATGCTGCAAATCTTAATCTGGTTGCATTTGGCAGATTCTTACCTCATAGCGGCGGTCAAACTTTAGCATTATTCTCAATAGCAATTGCTGCAGCAGAGGTCGCAGTAGGGCTTTCATTAATTATTGTAGCATATCGCATGTATCAGAATGTCGATATTGCAGACTTTAGGAGTTTGAAAGGATAATGGAATATGCGTTATTACAGGCAGTTTTCTTGCCCCTATTATTATCTCCAATAGCATATGTTCTTGGAAGAAAAATGGGACCAACTCCTGCAATGTGGTTTACCTTTGTAATTCTATTGTACACAACAGTACTTGTAATTAATGCTGCACTTTCTGGAACTATTGAGGAACACTATCCTTGGACTGAACAATTCGGTGAGTTTGGCTTCTTATTAGATGGTCTGGCATCACCATTTGCAATAATGATTTATGTACTATCTACAATATTGGTACTCTATTCAAAACCATACATGCTTCATAAATTCCACGAACAATTTGAAGAAGAACAAAAAATAAACTCATCTGGAGGCGGTCAAACTTCAATTGTTGAGTCCTCATCTCTTACAAATTACATTAATGCTAAATCTGGACTCTATTTTGCACTGTATCTTGTTTTTGCAATGGGTATGCTTGGAACCGTTCTTTCTACAAATCTAATTGAATTTTACATATTCTTTGAAGTTATGCTAATTCCTGGTTTTTTCTTAGTTGCTCTCTGGGGTGACGGTCCACGAAGAAAGATTGGTTTGATGTTCTTGTTTTGGACCCATGCTGGCGCAGTTGTTTTACTTTTAGGATTTTTGATGATTGGTCTTACACTTGGAAGTTTTGACTTTGCAGATATTCATGAATCAGAAATCCCTCAAGACGTTCTGATGCTTTCTGCTGTTGCAATTTCTGTAGGTCTTGGTGTTAAACTGGCGGTCTTTATGTTCCATGTTTGGCTTCCATATGTTCACGGTTCTGCACCAACTCCAATTAGTGCATTGTTGTCACCAGCTATGATTGGTATTGGTGCTTATGGTGTTTTCAGACTAATTGTTGAATTCTTACCTTCAACCTTTGCAGAACTCTCAATATGGTTCCATATTTGGGGTCTTGTTACAATGATTTATGGCGGTGCGATGGCACTGATGCAAGATGATTTGAAACGTATGCTTGCATATTCTAGTATTAGTCAAATGGGTTACATCTTATTTGGTATTGGTTCAATTTCGGTACTAGGTCTTTCAGGTGCTGAGATGATGTATGTTACACATGCAATTGGAAAAGGCATTCTCTTCATGATGGCTGGAATTATTATTGTCAAAGTTGGAACTCGAAGTATTTCAAAACTTGGAGGATTAGCAGGAAAGATGCCGATTACTGCGGTATGTGCAGTTGTTGGTGCGTTAACAATCATGGGCGTTCCACCTACAAGTGGATTTATGGGTGAGTGGATTCTCTTTTTCGGTGCATTAGAGACTGCAATTGAGGACGGCTCTACACTTAGAGCAGTAACCTTTGGTCTAGGCCTTGTTGCAACCGCTCTTACAATGTCTTATATGTTATGGATGTTAAAACGAGTATTCTTTGGAAAAACTCCTGAGCATCTTGAACATGTAAAGGAAGGAAGTTGGTACATGACTGCACCAATGATGGTTCTTGCAGGATTCTCAATTGTAGTTGGTATTTATCCAGATATTTTCTTGAAAACAATAATTCCATACATGAATGGAGTGTTGGGAGTTTAGACTATGGCAACAGAATCTTTTGGATTACCATTTGAAGTTGGAACTCTCAGTGCTTGGTTAGTTTGGATTCTACCATTTGCAGCAGCAATGATTATTCCAGGTGTTGGAAAATTATCAAAACATGCGACTGGTTATGTTGCAGTTGCATTTGCTTTGATGAGTGCTTTATCTGCAGCAACTATGATTCCTGTTGCTTTGGAAGCACATGAAATGCATCATCAAATTATGTGGATAGAGGCAATTGGTCTTAAAGGAGGAGTGTTAGCAGATCCGCTTTCAATAATAATGACAAATGTGGTTGGTTGGATTTCATTTCTTATCATGATTTACAGTACAGGATACATGAAAGGCGATAAAGACATTACAAGATTCTGGTTCTGGATGATGTTCTTTATCGGTTCAATGCAGTTGATTGTTTTGTCTGATAACTTACTTCAAGTATTCTTTGGATGGGAAGGTGTAGGTCTTGCGTCATATGCATTGATCAGCTTTTGGTATCGTGATAAAAAGAAAGATCATGTTGGTGTTGAAGGTAGAACTGTTCTTGGTATGTTAGATTATTATGCGCCAACACATGCAGGTATGAAGGCATTCATTATGACCAAAGTTGGTGATGTGATGATGATTGCGGGTATGCTTTTGATATTTTTGTTTGCAGGCACTTTTGGATTTAAGGAATTGATGGGAGATACTCAATGGGCAACTACAATGGCTGCTCAGGGGCTATTAGTTCCTGCATTTGTTTTACTATTTGGAGGTGCTATCGGAAAATCAGCTCAGTTCCCACTAAACGAATGGCTTTTAGAAGCAATGACTGGTCCTACTGCGGTATCTGCATTAATTCATGCAGCAACAATGGTCAAAGCAGGTGTATTCTTGGTGGCAAGAATTGGTCCACTTGTATTTGCATTAGGTGCTGCAGGCATTATGGCAGATCAATTCTTTGAGGTTGTTGCTTGGGTTGGTGCAATTACTGCATTACTGCTTGCAACACAAGGTATGGTTAATAACGAAATTAAAAAAGTTCTTGCTTATTCCACTGGTTCTCAAATCGGTTACATGATGATGGCATTAGGCGTGGCAGGATTGTCTCATCAGTATGTTGATGGTTATACCGCAGGATTCTTTCATTTGATCTCACATGCAATGTTTAAAGCTTCATTGTTTATGGCTGCAGGTTCTCTGTTACATATTGTAGGTTCTCGATTTATGAGTGATATGGGTGGTCTCAGAAAACAGATGAAGAAAACATATGCATTCATGTGGGCGGCAGGACTTGGTTTAATGGGTGCTCCATTCATCACAACAGGTTTCTGGAGTAAGGATGCAATATTTGCAGCAGTTTATGAATCTGGAAATGAATGGGCAATACCGCTATATGCAATTGCAGTGCTTACTGCAGTTATCACTGCATTTTACACCACAAGAATGATTGGAATGGTCTTTTTTGGAAAGAAGAGCAAACACATAGAAAAGATGGAACAAGAAGGTCATCATATACATGAAGCATCATTATCCATGTGGGTTCCGTATGGAATTCTCGCAGTACTTACTATTGGAATTGGTCTTATTGGATTATCTGCTGAAGAAGGACTTCATCATTTGTTTGTAGAATATCTTGAAGAATCATTTGGTATTCACACTATCCATGTTGCAACCGAAGAATCTATTCTTCCAGAATTCCTGCAAGGTCTGAACCCTGTTGCATTAGGTTCTTCATTAGTCGCATTTGGAACTGGTATAGGATTAGGTTATATCTTCTATATTGGAAGATGGGTTGATCCTGTAAAATTCATTAATTCAAATATTTTCTTTTATGCAATACATAAGGTTATCTTAAACCGATGGTATCTTAACGCCATTATCTATTGGTGCTTTGTAGTAGCACCATTGTGGCTGGCAAGGGGTATCTTCAGATACTTTGAAAAGACTGCTATTGATTATGGTATGAATGACGGAGTACAGAAAGCAGTTGGATGGAGTGCAAAAGTTATCCAAGGAACTCAAACTGGTGTGTCACAATCATATCTATTCGTATTTGGAGCAGGATTACTATTCGTAGTCCTGATATTGTTGATATAGGTGATTGATGAAATGTTAGAAATTACTTCAACCCCATTGGTGCTAATTGCAATTTTGGGAACAGTTGGAATTCTTCTTCCAATTATTAGCATTTCAAGAAAAGAACAAGGTTCTAATTCATTTTATGCAATAATTGCATTTGCAGCATTAATTGTGTCTGTTGCTTATGTTGGATATCAATTCATAAATGACAATGTATCACCATCTGCTCTTTTCTCTCATGAAGTAATGGTAGATGATGCATTTGGTGGATTCTTTGCTATCGCAATGTTAATTGTTGCCCTCTTCACTACCGTTGGCTCTTTTAATTATATGCGAAAACATAATTCGCCTGCTGTATACTACTCATTAATTTTACTTGCAACAATTGGTATGGTGCTAGTTGCATATTCGACTGACTTGGTAATGCTGTTTGTTGCATGGGAGCTCATGAGTATTCCAACATATGTTTTAGTAGGATTTACGAAAAAGAATCCAAGCTCAAATGAGGCTGCCCTGAAATATTTCTTGTTTGGCGCATTATCATCTGCAATCATAGTCTATGGAATTTCAATTTCATATGGATTAACTGGCTCTACAAATATCGGTGAAGTCATTCAAGGTTACTCAACACTCGATCCGACCATGTTTCCTCTTGCTTTACTCTCGGTCGGTATGTTCATTGCCGGATTTGGATTTAAAATGGGACTCGTACCATTCCATCAATGGCTTCCTGACACCTATGAAGGTGCACCTTCCCCAATAACTGCTCTTCTTGCAGCTGCAACAAAAAAAGCTGGATTTGCAGCAACAATACGAGTTGTAGTGCTTGGAATGATTGTTCTTAATCTTGATTGGACCTTGGCTCTTGGTATTATCGCGGTAATGACTATGACAATTGGAAACATTGCTGCCATAATGCAAAAGAACCTCTCAAGAATGCTTGCATATTCTAGTATTGCACATGCTGGATACATTCTAATTGGACTTGCCGTCGCACCTTACAGTTCACTTGGTTTGCAAGGCTCTTTGTATCAAATAATGAATCATGCTGTGATGAAAGGTGCAGCCTTTATTGCAATTGCAGGAATTGTGACTACCCTTGCAGTAACCAACATAGATAAACTAAAAGGACTTGGAAGACGAATGCCAATTACTGCTCTTGGTTTGGTAATTGCTTTGTTTGCATTAGCAGGTATTCCACCGCTTTCAGGATTCTGGAGCAAATTGATGTTATTTGGTAGCGCATTGGATGCTAGCTCTGCTATCTGGTGGGCACCTTGGCTTGCAATTGCAGGTGTTCTTAATAGTGCGTTGTCACTTGCTTACTATGGTTGGATTACAAGAAAGATGTACTTTGAAGGGGAAACAGAAAAGAGGGTTGCAGAACCAAAATCGATCATTGCTGTAATGATCTTCTCAACAATATTCTTG
>JAOUNZ010000220.1 GCA_029880665.1 Candidatus Nitrosopumilus sp. | reverse complement strand
GTAATTACCAAACGGGACAAACGGTGCAAATGCCAGTCCTGTACCAGCCGCACCCATTAATTTGAGAAAGTCTCTTCGGGATAATCCACTAGACTTTTTTGTCCCTAGTTCTGACATTCAAGCTGTCGTACTCGCCAAATTGCTTATAAACCTTGTTTAGTCATTTAGGCGGTTTTTGTCTAATAATAAAAATGAAAGATATTCCGATCGCAATTCCTATGACTGTACCAACTGCAATGCCATTGCTAAAGGACGAATCAGAATAGGCAATAACTTCAGCAGGCGGAAAGGTTTTTGTTTCATTGACAATTGCCATATTTTCTACAATGTCAGAATGATATTCAGTCTCTTTATCAACATGAATGTCAAGAATCATTTCTGGGGAAATGTTTGTGAATTTAGCTGCTAATGTGATTGGCTCTGTTGTCGAGTCGCCTCCAAACAAAGTAGAATGTGTCAAGAGTGTGTAGGTACCTGTTTGATTAATTGGGATGTAAAGTACTGTGGATGTATCATCTTTATTTTTAACAGGAAAGAATCCTCCACCCTGACTAAAAATTGAATTTCCTAACCAGTCAAGCGAAGTCCAATCAAGAAAGTGGCCAAACACTCCAGAAGGAACATTAGTTTGAACAATTTTTCCTGTAGGGTCCATTACAAAGACGGACAAGTTTGTGTCATCGTTAGTCCACGAAAGTTCAATTGCAGCAGAATTGATGGATTTATTTTGAACATCAAAATAATATTGTCTCCAATCACCAGCCATGTATCTATTAGCCATGTCAAACGCGCCCTTAGTGTATCCATTTCCATAAAGAACGTCGTTACTTTGTACACCTTTGATCAAAATCGTAGAATCGTTTTCAATCACTGGTTGTTTAACTGCAAAAGATATCGGAGCATTAACAGTATGCTTGTCACTTTGAAAATTCAAGAATCCCTGATAAACACCAGTCTGATAGTCGTTTGGTATAATTAATGTCACGTCAATTGCGGCAGTGTTTTTTGGAGGGATGGAAATTATTTCAGATTCGGACCACACTGCAGACCATTGTTTTTTTTCATAGTAATTTGCAGATATTGTATAGTCCATTGAAGTTGAATTCTGTTTTGTGTCACCTAGCCAGTAAGAATATCTGGTTGGGACTGGATAGACTCCTACAAGCGGAATGCCTTCAAATTTTTCAGTAGGCTCTGAAACTCTTAATTCTTGAACAGTTCCCCATGAACCAGCTCTATTCACCATTGATAACTCATTACTTGAGATTTTTGTATCGTTGTTGTTATCAATCCAATCATAAAGATATAATGACGCAATTTTGATGTCATCAGCATACACGTCAGATGTATTATTCATAAAATCACCGAATTGAAAATTCAGGTTAAGAATCATTAATGATGATTCATCAGGTATTGGTTTTTCATTGAAGAAATCACCAAGTTCAGTACTGGTGTTTACGTCAGATAGTTCAATATAATTTGGAACAAATGTGCCAGTCTCATTCAAAATAGAATCATGCTGACGTAGAATCGTTGTTCCGTTGAATTGTGTGTTGGATATCAGAGACAGGGTTTGAGGCATCACATTGATTTTCATGGTGTTATTGGTTGGATTTTTGACTGTAAATGTGGTCGTGGTTCTTTCACCTGGAAGTAATTGCCCTGCAAACCAACCAGTCATGGGAAATGAATGTGTTGGAAGTTGAAATTTTTCAAATCCTATTGCAGTTGAGTTGATATGTTCAATTGACGGATCAAGAATTTCTTTGATATTATTGTAAGAATCATCATTATACACAATAAAGACTCCATCTTCACCATGAACATAATTTAATGCAGATTCAATATTTGTCAGACCAGATCCCTGTGTGAAGGGATCGCTGTTTAGATCCTTTGCAGTAGACATCAGAATGTTTTTGATCAAAAATGGATCATAGTCTTGGGACTGCTTTTTCATTTCTTCGATCAGTATCGCAGCACTTCCAGAAACTAGTGGTGCTGCCATGCTAGTTCCACCAAATAATGAAAAAGATTCAGCTTTGGAATCTTTTTGAGTTTTCAATACATTTGAAGGGACAAAACCATGAGCGCCTATACTCATTACGTCAGGCTTTGGATCCCCAATTGGCCCTGGACCCCTGCTAGAAAAATCAACTACGTCGTTTGAATGAGTGGTCGTATTTCCAAATCTTGGTTGGTTTTTGAACGGACCATATCCAACAAATACGTTATTGGTCGTGGCACCAACTGAAATTCCAAAAGG
>JAOUNZ010000049.1 GCA_029880665.1 Candidatus Nitrosopumilus sp. | reverse complement strand
AATCCGTGTTTTTTGAAATATTTTTGATGGTATTCTTCTGCCTTGTAGAATATCGGTGCCGGTACAATTTCAGTGACAATCGGACGCTCATATACTCCAGACTGCTCAAGGGTTTGTTTTGACTTTTCAGCAATTTTTTTTTGTTCCTCATTATGATAGAAGATTGCTGAACGGTATTGAATTCCAACATCAGGGCCTTGGCGATTTAATGTCGTAGGGTTGTGATTTTTCCAAAATACATCGAGAAGTTCCTGGTAAGATATTTCATCAGGATCGTATTCCACCTCGACGGCTTCTGCATGACCAGTTTTATCAGTACATACTTCCTCATAGGTAGGATTTGGTAATTGTCCACCAATGTATCCTACTTTGGTTGATTTTACGCCTTTAGTTTTATCAAGTAAATCTTCGACGTGCCAAAAACATCCTGCACCAAATGTTGCTTTCATGCAAGATATCAACATGTATTAAATTAAAAGCATTCTGAATCATTCAATCAAAATAATGTTTTCTTGAACAAGGCGTTTTATTGAATTGATAAATTCTTGTTGGGAAATAAAACCATTCAACCATCAATTAGCGGCATTTCTAAACCAAGAGGCACATTGTCAATAGAATAATGCATGTATCTAAAATTTGGAATAACAATGACATTATTTTCAAGCATAAAATCTAACCCCATCACAAATTCCTGATCAGGTATTTTGCATATAGTTCAGTTTTGAGCACATGTGTTTATCCAAGCAGAGACGTATGTAGTGAATTTCAACACATCATAAATTGTTTGTTCTGAAGACTGGGAATCAAACCATGATTTGTAATCGGGTTCGTTGCTATACCTGTCAATATAGTATTATGGTGATTTGTCAATAGAATGAAATCCAAAAACTAGTATTTTGTGGTTTTCTGTGAAAGAAGCATTAGATTCAACAGCAAAGTGATTTAGGTTTCTTTGCAGGATTTGATTCAGGACTGTATGTGCGGAAATTTGTGATGTTTTTACATATTATATTGATTTTTCAAGGTTTCCATCATATGAAATTTTTATCGTGCACTTGCCATTCTCAGACCAGGTGGAGATCCTGATGAAGTATATAGTAAGAACAAAAAATAGTAACGTATGACCAAAGACGCCTTTATCACGGATAATCAAATAGTTCGTCAGATTAGCCTAATTAACATCAGCGAATATCTCTACAACTTTTTTTGCAAGACTCTCAATGTTTACGGCGGGTTCTGCGGAGATCAACAACAAAATCTTAGTAATAGGGAATGGAAAACTTACCAAAACAGCCTTGTCTCGTCTTGCTGCAAGATAATTGATAGGACCAAGACTCTCATCATATTCTTTTCTTATAGAGGCTTTTGATACAAACTCGAAAAAAGATTGCAATCTAGTCTCATCTCCCTCATGCGGAGTTAGCCCCTTCTTAAAACCTCCAGTTACAAGTTTACCGTCTTTGTCAACAATTCCAGCAAAACGGATCTCGGATTCTGCAAGTAACTTGTTGCACTTTTCATCATACAGTTTTGCCACTCCAGACATGACATTGTTCAAGAAATGAAAAATAAAAACCTAGCTTAAAAAATCACAATCTACAAATGACATTTGAACAGCACATAATCAATTATTTTTTCTTCGGATGCTCTTTTCATTTTTTGAATGGATCTGAAAAGAATTTTTTCCACATAGGAAGGATATTCTTCCAATATTGAATTTCTCAAGGTGCTTCGGTTGTCAAGATAATAATTGGCCAAAGGGACATAGACAGATGAGCCAATTAGCTTTTCTTGCGATATGTAAAATCCGTTTGATTCTATCAGATGTCGAATATGATCTAAAGAATAGTGTTCAGAAGACCAAGTAAATTTGAGTAACCCTAGTTTTTTAATGGAAGTGGTGTTCAGGGTTACAGGTATTGCCAACACCAGCAATCCAGAATCAGTCAAAACTCTTTTTGACTCAGATATGAATTCAGAGAGCGGTTTGAAATGCTGTGCAGACTCTAATGCCAGAACACGATCGATTGAGTCTTTTGAAAAGGGCAATTTTGTGGAAGACGAGTTAAAAAATTCAATGTCTTGTTGAGTTCTAGAATGAGAGAGTTGTGAATAATTGATGTTAACACAAGATATTGCAAGATTTTGAAAGTTATTTTTCCAAAATATTGCCGGTGCTGACAATCCGCTTCCAACATCAAGCACAGTTTTGGCAGTTTCAAGTTCAGCCAAGGCTGCAAATTTTATGCACAGGTTTTCTTGGGCAGACAGCGGATCTTGATTGTCATCATCCCAATAGCCAAAATTCAACATATTACCACCGGTAGCAAGTTGCATTATGGGGGATAGTGTGCTGTAGAGACTAATAACATCTTTTTCATTACGTCGCAGGGTCCACAGTATGACATCGATTGGATTTATTATTACCAAAAATAGCTCCAAATAGATTTAGAAAAAGAGCCTATTAATTCCTAGGGCAGCATTTTTGAACCATGGTTATTGCCAATCCATTTAGTCATTCCATAGTGCATTCATGATTGAGATCACCACGTTGTAAGTTATTGTGAATTTTGTTTTCATGATGCCAAGACATAATTACAAACCAATCATGTGCCATCACATAATCAATACATTTTATTAATTTGAATAGGACAGAGCATTATGAGTGAGTCAGATAATTCATCAAAAATCATTATTGCAAAGTGGACAGACAGGTTCCTTGCATGGCTAATTGACTTTATCATTATTTCAATAATATCAACAGCAATAATTTTTTCAATGTTTGGAACAATTGCTTTTGAAACAACAGAAGACATGTTCTGGGCTGAAAGCATGCAATACATTCCATCCAGCATCATATTTTTTACATATTGGACGATTCTTGAATATAAAACAAATCAGACAATTGGCAAGAAGATTTTTAATCTGAAAATAACAGATATGGCAGGAAACAGGCCTAGTTTGAAGGGAGTCATTCTCAGCAGTTTTGGAAGATCATTTTTGCTTCCAATTGATGTGGTGTTAGGACTGATTATAACAAATGAAAAACGACAAAGAATCTTCAACAAGTTAGGAGATACACTGGTTGTCAAAATCAAGACCGATGAAGAATCACCAAAAGAAGGATATACAAAAGATTAGAGTTTTGTCATATTTTGCTAAACAGATGACTTGATGATTTAACCGACAGATCTATTAGTGACGGATTGTTTTTTTCTTTAATGCATGAAAATAACAAAGAATGGTGGGTATGATTGCCAAAAGAATTACAAACAGACATTGAGATGGGATACGAACGTTCAGGTTAAACCCAATATCATAAACACCAAATCACATCAAATGACGGTGAAAATATGATCTCATATCAATCATCAGGTAAAACAGGCAGATAATCAACTTGGGAATCGATCAAATTCATAAAAAGGATTTCTCAGATTCAATTGAAAAGGTGCTAAAACAAAATAAAACATACAAAAAGAGACAAATAGGCTCAATTCATTAAGGGCAGATAATGACTCATGTCAATTAGGAAATGAAAAAGCAGTAATGAATAAAGAAAAATGTAACAGATGTGGAGCACCTTTAGGTACAGAGACTAAGAAAACCAAACAAAGGTTTTGCCCAAATTGTAAAAGAAAATTTCAATTGCAAAAATATTAGCGATTTTTTCTAAAAACACAATTCATTTTACAATTAATTTATTATCAATGTTTGAGAAATATTTGACGTAAGCATGGTAAGATATGCTGCTAGAGTGGATTAACTTCAGAAAAAACTAAAAGAAGTGCAAGAGGCAGAAAAACTAATTTCTTTTGAGTTAAAAAATTCATTCATTGACAGACATGATAGATTCAGAGAATCGTTAAAAGAACAATTGATAATAAAGATGTCAAGGTACAGATAGAAATGGATGTTGTGGCTGATCCTTTTGCACAGGGGATTTAGGGTTTCATGGATTGACCGGATGGGGATTTTAGAAACAGCGACCTACAGATTGAAGACATAATTGTAGGGCATGATGATGTCTCCCTAGAGTAGTTCTTGGAGCTTGGAAAACACAATGCGACAGGACGGGGCATGGTAAGACCACATATTGGCAGAAACTAGGAGTAAAACACGGCAAGACAAGAACACTCATGGTTTTTTGCCAGTCCTTCAAAATTTCATGAAGGTTGTTAGTCAGGAGGTTTTACTATGACTCGCAAGAGAAAGGTTCACTTGGTTCCGGATGTCCGCCAAAAATGTCAAGTGATGATTTTACCTGTTGCATCGTTAGAAATTTTGATGTGTTGTAATTATGACAGGAGTGTTATTTGTTCAATATTTTATGAAATGGTCAAAAAATGTCTTACGTCTTGACAAGTACATCTTAAATCACATAATTTGAGCGAATTTTTTGTCTGTTTGTATATTAAACATGGCAAACAAATTCAATTAGGTCTTTACAAACGTGAGAGTTTTCACATATGTTCATATCATATTTGCGTTTTTTACAAGAGTTATTTCTCATGCACGTATTGTGACATTATAAAGATGCATAAAATGGACATACGTTAAGCATCATTCTCATTGTTTAGAACCGTAATGAACAACAAATTACATTAGATAACATGACCTTGAGCATCAAGAAAATTACCACATATTTTGCATTCCCACATGTCATTACAGTTCTTTTGATCAACACATGCAGTCATTGGAGCATTACAAACTTTACAGCGATTAGACATTATTTTTCCCTAATGTCTTTGATCCATTATTTTCCAGATGAGTTTTTTCGTGTTCACGTACTTTGTCAAAAGTGTATGAAGTTCCCTCCCAGTTAAAATCACATTGATTGCAACAGTATTTCATTTGATTTTTCCATTTGATTCTTGATGGGTTTTTTCATGAACAAGTACCTTCCCAAAAGTATCTGAGTTACCTTCCCAATTAAAACTGCAATCTCTACAATGGTATTTCATTTCGTTGAATCCTCCTGTTTATTTTCAGATTCCTTGAATGCATTTACATCATCGACTTTGGTTTTACAAGCGCTGAATTTCAGTTTTTTGATTATCTTTTTGAACATGATTACAATGGACTTGCCACTGATATATACCGGCGTAATGTTGTAATTTTATGCCTAAGATTCTATATACTTTTTATTTGACTATAAATCTAAATCTACAGACACATATTGATCATAACTTTCTATATAGTGTGGAAAATAGTCCCAATAATAGTCGGCAACGACAACAGTCATTGCGAGGGACTCAAAATTACTATTGCTGAAACATCAGAGACATTGTACTGATGGTTAATGATGTCACAAAAGGGGCAACTTCAGTTGAGATCAGTCAGCGAACAGTAAGGATAGCCAAGCAAGGAATTTTTTTGATTGTTTTAAAATATTTTATTATGAATCACAGATGTTTTTTTGATACGACTATTTTCATTTTATTAGTTATATGTGGGTACGACACTAGCATGATTGTTGACAAATTAAATCATTATTCTCTGCGTATCTGTTTAGTTTTTCAATCATCATCTGCTTTTTTGAATCACTTAGAAAAGACCCTTCAAAGGAATTTTTTGCCAACGTGTAGATGTCTTTCTTCGTGAGGTTTAATGCATCGCACACACTCTGGTAATTCTCATTGATGTAACCTCCAAAGTATGCAGGATCGTCCGAGTTCACAGTCACTTTTAGGCCCTTTCTTAGCATCTTCTTTACTGGATTTTTTTCCATTTTTCTTACTACCTTTAGATAATAGTTGGATAACGGGCAGGATGTCAATGGGATTTTTCTTTCTACCAACTCTTTGACTAGCTGGTCGTCATCCATACTGTGGTTTCCATGGTCGATTCGAGAAACTCTGAGTGATTTGAGGCATTCCCAGACATCCTCTGCACTGCCTTCCTCACCTGCATGTGCTACCGTTAACAATCCATTTTTTCTTGCATGATCAAAAACCTTCTTGAATTTTGACGGACTGTATCATATCTCTGCAGAGTCCAGCCCCACTGCAACAATTTTCTTGTGTTTTAATGCCTCTTTCAAAATGCACATTGCCGAATCTGCATTCAAATCCCTTTGAAAGCACATTATCAGTTTTGATGAGATTCCCCACTTTTTTTCAGCATCCCTCATCGCACTGGATATTCCGTTTAGAATCGTGATGTATTTGATTCCCCTATTTGTATGGGTTTGAGGATCAAAGAACATTTCTGCATGCAACACGTTTTGCTGATGGGCTTTTCTTAGATAGGCCACGGTCAAGTCATAAAAATCCATTTTCTTGATCAATGCTTTGGATCTGATATTATAGACGTTCAAAAAATCCTGTAAATTGTCAAATTCATATGATGACTTTAGTTCCTTGACAAATTTTTCTTTAAGTTTTATCTTGTTTCTCTTTGCAATTTTAAATAACATTTCGGGTTCCAGAGTGCCCTCAATATGCAAATGCAGTTCTGTCTTTGGAATATTTTTGATGAATTTGTTCATCTTATCATCCTGGGTTTTGTTAGAATGTGTGGACACACTAAAATTGTTGTTGGAAAATATAAAAACTCAAACGTTTTCACGTTTGAATGACTGTGGTATGATTGCAATGTGATAAAAACAGAGCAATCTTTCTCTCGAATGTTAATTTGCACGTGGGTCTCAAATAACGACCACTAACTATATTCCATGCATGTCGTGCTCCTAACTAAATTTGAACCGCTTTACATATGGTGTAAAATCTTTGCATCCAACCACATCTCATACAGGTATGCAAATACAATCAAAAATCAGCCAATCATAGTACTCTAAACTAGCCCTTTTTTGCGCCTAGAATGTGTCTTAGTATCAATTTTGTCAAAACCATAATTGGTATGAATAATTGCAAAATACAATCAAAAATCAAGGCATAGCTAACGCTGGGTCTGATTTTAAAAATGAAAATCATCGTACAAGTCGTGTATATGTTCTACTAGATGAAAAATGATTCATCGCGCATAGTCTCTATGTAAGTGGCTGAACTGATGTGTTGGTCTATTAGTAAAGGCTGGCTCACCACTCGCCGAAGCTTGTGATCTACACCACCTTCCTATCAACGCAGT
>JAOUNZ010000219.1 GCA_029880665.1 Candidatus Nitrosopumilus sp. | reverse complement strand
TTTTTCCATTGCAATATTTTCTGAAACTCCATGATACTTATGGGAATTTTTGGTTTGTTTTGGGACGTACAAGTTAATCTGTCATGGTATGTTGGATGCATTAAGATCTCTTCTCTTTCATACATATCCGGCAGTTAATTTGCCTCTGCCAGATTTTTTAGAATATCGTTTGTGTCTCTTCTAGGGTCATACTCATAACTAGGCTCAGAATCTTTCCAATTTCCACCAGTCTTCACTTGATACCATTCCCCGTCATCATCTACTAGTCCCTCAAAATGTCTGTCAGGAGGCACTACTGGGTGAACCCCTTGATCCAGATTATAGTAAACAGGCACAAAATCCCTTCCACATACAGGACAACCAATGATTTTTGGCTCTTTTTCAACTTTCAATTTGCTATATGAGAGGTCACCCATCCACGAAACAGAGTGCACTCCTTTCTTTATTCCACAATGAGATAACAGATAACAAAATGTCTGAAATACTGACTTTCTCACACCCAAGTCTTTGACAAACCATCCAAACTTCCCATATCCCTTAAAGATGAAGCTTCTCCATCCAAAACCGACAATGTGGAAATGAGGTGCATAGTACCACCTTCTGGATGTCTTGTTGAATTTGTACGGATGAAATATCACTGCTCCGCCAATAAAGCTAATTGTTTTTAAGATACTCTTGACTGTTTTTTTCATATCTCTGTATGACAGGTGATACTGGTTGGGATTGACGCTAAGGAGGAGATGTATTGGGCTGTGTTTTGTGTTCTGTTCGTACTGTTCTATTCTTTTAGTCGATGCGTTTGCCTGTCGTGCTATCCACTTTAGATAGCATTCCCTGCATGCAGGCCTATAACAGGATCTCTGGTATTGCTTGACGTAGATTCTGTTTCCTTTTCCCAACCTCTGGTGTTCTTGTGAATGCAGGCATCCAAATGTCTGCCACATGCCGCACCAGTGATGTTTGTCCCCCGTACTGGGCAGGCCACAACCCCCATGATCAATATCGTTCCAATTAGATAGAAACTTGTGTTCGTCAACATATTCCCTCACTCCTTGCAGTGAAGATTTACTTTGCTTAGAGGCAGGACTGACCAGATACGGGACCAGTGATTGGTTTTGTGTCTTTTTCCTTTCCATTTAATCACGTGAAAAGTTGATTAGAATTTGCTCAATGTTGGTTTGTTTTATTATCTTGAATTTTGACACAACAAATTTTTGAAAAATTGGTTTACCTTCACATTTTTTGCATACTAGTATTGGCAAGTCAGCAGTATCAGCCCCATCAAAAATGATTAGATTTGATTTTGGATTATGACAACATTCTCGTAGATTTTCTAATACTGGAGATTTCATTCTGACATCTCCAATTCTCTTATCAGAAGGCCTGTCGGAACTTTTTCTTTTACTATGTGAGAAGACCTGGAAATTCCTAGTTGATTTGCAAACTCTTTTGGAAGTACTATGGCGTATGATCTTTTTCCTGTTACCACGACTTTGGAGATTTTTGTATTTCCATTATCACCAGTCATTCTAGATAGTAATTATTTTATGTAACAATATTGATTATTGTTACATGAAAAAAGGCATAATCAAAGGTCCTCAGAAGATTAACCATGAAAAAAGTTACATACCTGATGAGACGCTTGTGAACTTTATTCAAGATTGGTTACATATTCACAAAAAAAGAGAGCAATTAACCAAAGAAGGAAAAGAACTCTCACCAGAAGACAAGAAGAAACTAAGAGAACTGGATAGGATGAAAGTCTATTATATAGATCACACAATTTTTCCAGCCATGGCAAATTTGACTTACTTTTTTGAATCTATGGCAGCTAGCACCAGACTAGCTAACGGATTTGAAGATGAACTTGAGGAAATTCTTGATCCTAGAAAATCAAAAGATGCTGCCGCATTTAGTGGAAATAGAATAAGAATGAGCAGCATGCAATTTAGAAACAACAATCTGGCAAGACTAGTTGATGCAGCATTGTCAATTCCCATGAAGAACTATGATAGAGGAAAACCAATAACCGATTTCAGAGTGGGGATAATGTATCAGCTTCTTGGCATCATAGGAGATTATATGGATGTTGTAATAAGCAACGAGTATTCGTCCAGTCAAATTTGGTATTCTTTTCATGATGATTTCAAGAGAATGCTAGGATGGATGGCATTACTTACAAGAACCATGAAAGATACTCCAAAAGAATATGACCGAAGATTACAATTTCAACCAATATGGTTTTCAAATCGATCTCCTAGTGGAGGGTGGAACTTTTAGTCTCTTAGTTTTGATTCAGTA
>JAOUNZ010000218.1 GCA_029880665.1 Candidatus Nitrosopumilus sp. | reverse complement strand
TCATAAACCACAACTTCAGCTAACCATTTAGTTTCACTTCCAACCTGTTTGTCACCTTTAATCCACATGTCCATTTCAAAATTGGCACATTCCTTGTAGTCTACATGACACATGCTGTAGGAAAAGAAATCTCCTTGTTTGAGACCTTCACCAGCATACCATGATCCTTCTTTATCAACACCACCGGCAGACGAAAATTGAGCAAATGCTGATGGGGACACTAGAGATCCAAAAAGGAATGCAGTGATTATGAACAGTAAAATTGCTTTCAAACTACAAAAAAATAGAAAAACAGATAGTTAAACGTTATTCAATTATGAAAAAGTATCAAAAATAGGTAATTTGTTACTACTCAAATAAGCAAATATAGAGGAAAATGCACAGAAATTCCAGAAATGTGTGAATGTTCAAAAGTCCATTTGTTTGAGGTTGAATTCAAACTCGATGGAATGACTGTAGTTCCTACACATAAAAATTGCGGATTTGCGCTAGATGGCAAGCAAGCAGACAAGTTCCAAAAAGAATTAGTAAAATCATGGGGCTTGGAACAAGATGAAGATTAATTCAAAAAAAAATAAAAAATAAGTTTTAAAGTTACTATCGATTATAGTTGTCCGACAGCTTCTTTACAAACGCTTGTTGAACATTTGCAATCAGCACTGCATATACAATGACCTTGCATTGCGCAATCGCATGAATAATCTGGATCTCCGCTGGCTGCTTCGCATCCACATGCTTGATCTACCATGATAAACCAGTAATCTTACTTCTTTTAAAAGGTTAGTACATGGATATAGAATATCAGGCACTTGAAATAATCTCAAGGATCGAATTTGCTGATTTCTGTACAATTTCTGATTGCTGTTCTAAGAGATTATCATCAGCCTCAATGTCAAAAGCAACCTTCAGAAGATAGATAAGATCTTGTCTTCGGCTCAGACTATCCTTAATTTTTAGAAAGTTTTCTTTGTTGACATAACCTAGATAAAAATAGCAATCGGAAAGCATCGAATTTCTTACAAAGAAATCATGTTTCTGTTGAATGATTTGCGAATGATTGTTTTTTTCAATTAAATCTGAAAAACCAATTGTGGATTTTAGCATACGCTCAAGTAATGTCGGGATCGATCTCTCAATACCAACTGTTTGTGTAACTATAGAGATATTTTTATTGACAGCAGTCTTCTTTAATTTTCGAAGTAAATCAAGCATGTGAGAAGGACTTGATCTTTGATGATTAATTGCAGATATTGCATCAGCTAGATGATAAGTAGCACATTTTTGCCAACATGGTGCAAATACATCTGATGTTTGGATAGATTCTCTAGTTGTTTGACAGCAGAACAGAGACTCAATCAAACAATTTTTTGCAAAATCTATGAACAATGAAGAACGTTTTTCTTTAATTTTAGAAAGCAACATTCGTAAATCCCACGATTCGTCATTGATAATTTGAAGATTATCGTATTGGAGTAGTTTTTTTGATCGAGTTTCAGATAAAGACGCATGATGAATCACAACAAAATTGTTTTCAAATTGAACAATCTTTTCTGATTCTGGTTTTTCATCAAATACAACGATATCATAATCACAAGAATCAAAATAAAGATCAGAGACCCTGCAACCTGCCAATCCAATTGGGAATTCAGATAAACCTTGTTCTTCGACAAATTTTTTAATATTCATATAATTAAACAGAATAAATTTTTCTATAAAGGGGGAAACTTGCAAAGTTTCACAAATTCATGCAAAGTCAAAACATTTCCTTTAAATTAAGATTGGATTTATTTTTAACAAGCTCCTATAGTGTAGTCCGGTTAAGCATTTTGGCTTCTCAAGCCAGAGACTCGGGTTCAAATCCCGATGGGAGCATTAGAAATTACAAAATTGTTTCTTTAAATAACTAAATCAATAGATTGTTTTGTTGGGATTAAGAGAATTAGATCTTAAGGAAGAATACAGGTCAGATAGAGACGATATCGTAGCAGAATTTTTCTTTCCTTGTCTAAGCAATTGCATAGAATATGACAGATGTGTGGATTTTTTATCAATTCATACGCTAGCTAGAATATCCATGGCGTTTGACAATTTTGCAGAAGGCAAAGCAAAATTAAGGATGGTAACAGGCCATAGATTTAGAGCATCAGAATTAACTTTGCTCACAAGACTCTTTTCTGAAAAAGAGATGAAAACATCCAAAAATAGATTAAAAGATTCTAAAATAAACAAAGTGAAAAGCATCATAGACAATGGGCAAGTAGAGATAAAGATTGCAATTCCAAATTCGGAACAGATATCAGATTCATTCT
>JAOUNZ010000009.1 GCA_029880665.1 Candidatus Nitrosopumilus sp. | reverse complement strand
TTCTTTTTCTCTTCTGACTATTCCCTCATCTTTTAGACCTTCAGACAACCCTTTTTCAGTAATCAATCCTTGATCATATCTTGTAAGAAATTCAAGGAATACTTCATCAGTATTTTTTGAGAATTCTAAAATATCCTCAATCCCGCATTTACTGCAAGAGACATGCATTTTTTTATTGGATGTTCTTTGAATGTCTATTCTTGATTTACATTTGGGACATGATAGTTTCAAGATCACTTGATGAGAGATATTTGGTGATTTATTGTTTAATCTCAATTGTTAATCCATGACATTATTAAGCCAAGAAACGGCCCTGAAGTAAAAATGAAAAAAATCGAAATTAACAAAATTTACAATCAAAACTGTATTGAAGGAATGAGTATAATTCCTAAAAATAAAGTTGATTTAGTTATCACCGATCCGCCTTTTGCCATAAATTTCAAGGCAAAAAAAGCAAACTATAACAGAACTGCGTCGAGGGTAATGTCAGGATATAATGAAATCAAACCAGAGGACTACTATGATTTTACATTTGCTTGGATGAGTGAAGCCTTTAGAATTCTAAAAGATTCTGGAAGCATGTATGTTTTCTCTGGATGGAACAACCTTAAAGATATTTTGCGAGCACTTGATGATGTTGGGTTTATAACTGTTAATCACATAATTTGGAAATATCAGTTTGGGGTAGTTACTAAAAGAAAATTTGTTACTTCTCACTATCACTGTCTTTATGTTTGTAAGGATGACAAGAAACGAAAGTTCTTCCCATTCGCTAGGTTCAAAAAAGACGAAAAAACCAACGATGGGAGGAGTCTTCATTATCGAGACAAGGAAGATGTCTGGGACATCAAAAGAGAATACTGGACTGGTGATGAAAAAACACCAACTAAACTTCCATCTGAATTAATTGAAAAATTATTGAAATATTCCAGTGAAAAGAAAGATCTTGTATTAGATCCGTTCCTAGGTTCTGGACAAGTTGCAATAGTGAGTAAATCTTTTGATAGGAGATTTCTTGGGTTTGAAATTGTTCCTGATTATTACAAATTTGCTAAAAAACGACTTGACACAAACACTTATCGAATCAAAAAACCAAAATGACCTATTTTTCTGACTCTTCTAATTTTTTTTGACCTATCTTTGTTGATATGCTTTCTCTAAGATCATCATCCGTTTTGTCATCCGTTTTGATCCCGATTGATTTTGCAATCGTTTCCAACTTTTCTCTTTCTGTTTCAACTGGCCCTGAGATTTTAGGTGGCTCTTCTGTGATCTCTTTCATGTGGTTTTGGATCTCATTTTTCGCCTTGTTGTATTCACTAACTGCTTGACCCATTTTTCTTGCAGCACCTGGAAGCTTTCCTGTACCTAAAATCAAAACTAGCGCTACAAAGATAATGATCATCCATTCACTTCCACCAACATTCAGCGAATAATCCAACATGATCCCTCATATCTTAATTTGAAATTAAACCTAATGTCTATGATTGTGCCTAAATCACACCATGTTATTGAAAATCAGACGTGAGAAGTACTTATTGATTTAAATAAATTCAAAACTATTAATTTTTATGAAAAAAATTGAAGCGATAGTTCAATCTGAAGTTAAAGATGCAGTAGTTGCAGCAATCAAAAAAGTAGGTGTCGGTGGTGTAACTATTCATAAAGTTCAAGGTCAAGGCGCACAAGATCCCCCTTTGGTGGGAGAATATTTTAGCAGGGACATGATTATCTGTGTAGCTGATGATCCCAAAGTAGATGCAATCATAGATGCAATTGCAAATGTTGCTTGCACTGGAACCAAAGGTGATGGCAAAGTCTTTGTTACAAATATTGTTGATGCACTTGATATATGCACCAAAAAACGTGGAACAATGGATATCTAGTTCAAGACTCTTTGCGGTTCTAATTTCTTTCTAGAAATTATTGCAAATATGGTCACTGCAATTCCTAATGCACAAAACAACAAATACAGTGTTTCATTTCCAAATAATTGTGTGATGGGACCTCCCATAGTTGGCCCTATGGCCCAACCCATTCCAAAAACTGTTTCATATGCCCCAATAATTTTTCCCGAAATCTCCTTTCTGGTTTTAGTCAAAATAATTTCTAAAGTTAATGGAAAGAATATGCTAAATCCAAACCCCATTAGAACCAAAGATATCCCAAAAGTGATAATTGAATCAGCAACAGTAGAGACGGCTAACCCTACTGATACTGCAATAGTTGCAGCAATCAAAGTCTGACTAGTCTTTCTCGCCAGTTTTCCTGCTAATGCCAGTGATATTACTCGCGATACTCCAAAAACAAAGTACAAAAGCAAAATATCTGCAGCAGTCATGCCACTGTCATTTAGGAATGCCGGATAAATTGTCAAAATTACTCCAAAAGATGATGTGTAAAATACAAGTAATATTATAACTTCTGGGAATCGTCTCATCTCTTTAATTGATGAAAATGAAAATCGTTCATGATGATTTTTAACACTTTTTCTTGAAGCAAAAAGTGATGTAATTATTGCCACAGCCAGAATGAACGCAGCAATCTGAAACAAAACCCTGTAGGTGATATCAAGGCCTTCAAGAAATACTGTCCCAAGTAATGGCCCTATCATGAATCCCATTACAAAAAACATTGTAAACCAAGAGATGTTTCTGACCCTGCTTTTTTCTGAACTCTCCCTGGATATTATGGATTCACATGGAGGCCAGAAAAATGCATGAGCTACTCCTGTCATAATTCTGAATCCCATAATCTCTGGAACTGATTGTGCAATTGACAAAAGATAGACTGATGCCGAATTCAGAAATGCCCCCAGTGAAAGCAGATATCCGTTATTGATTCTGTCAAGAAGAATTCCTACAAACAACGGAATGAACATGTAAGGGATGAAATTGGTTAATCCAATTAACCCAAGATCAGAATATGTCGCACCAATAACATTCTTTGCAAATACCGGTAGAATCGGTCCGTGTAACCCATACGAAATTCCTATGATTAAACCCGTGATGTTTACTAGAATCAGAACCCTGTTCATTTGTATGCTGCAACCATTATCGCCCCGCCCATAAGATCTTTCTCAAACTCGACTCTTGAAAATTTTTCTAGTAATAATCCTTCAAGTTTTTTGTTTTGAGGCCATCTCTTGTATGTGCCATACAGTGTTCCGAACTTTAATCCCAATCTTCCTCCCGCTGCAAATGCAAGAATGGGTAGAATACATCTAAGATAAAATGAAACACCTGCTCTAAAAAATAGCTCATCAGGTTTTCCTAAATCGACAATTACAAATCTTCCCTCCTTTTTCAAAACTCTGTGAATTTCAGAAATTGCTATTTTCAAATTTATTGCATCTCTTAAAGAATATCCGCACAAAACTGCATCAAATTCCTCATCTCTAAATGGAATGTGTTCAAAAACTCCATTTGCCATATCTGGGATTTTCTCAAAATGCATGGCTGTATTTTTTAACATTGGGACAAGTGGATCATACAACGTAATTGAGATCTTGCCCCCTGTTAATCTCAGTGCTGTTTTTGACATATTCCCAAAACCAGAACCTGCATCTAGAATTTTGTTTCCTGGAACAACTCTCTGTGAAATTCCGCGAATTCTATGCTCTTTGTCTTTACCAAGTGAAATGATTGAATTTACTTTATCATAAATTGGGATAATTTCTCGAAGTACATCCATTACTTCGCCCCAATAACTGCCTAAACCCATAATTTATCGACTCTGTTTAGGTTGATTATGTTTCAAATCTAAAACTTCTATTGTGTAAACTTTGAAGTATTTTGAGAATATTTTTGTAAATCTGACTCCAAAACTTTTTCAAAAACTTTTTCTTTGGACGTAATTTTTGCCATCTTTATGTGATTAATTCCTTCTTTTACCTCTGCTTTGAGGTTAATTGCCGCTATTGCCAGTGATGCTGCATCATCTAAACTCATATTAGCATTGTAATGTTTTTCTAAAAACTCATTAACCTCGTCAGATCCTGCACCTATTGCCACTGCTGCAAATTGGACATAAGTCCCACTAGGATCAGTTACATAGATTGATTCTCCCTTTTGATCAATTCCTGCAATAATCATGGAGACTCCATTTGGACGAACTCCTCCATACTGTGTAAATTGATGAGCTTGGTCTGCCAAGTACTTTGCCACTGCTGCAACTTCCACAGATTCATCATAAGTCATCCTGTTACCTTGTGAAAAGAATCTTGCATTATCAACCTGAACACGTGCATCTGGAATATATCCTGCTGCTGCAACTCCTATATGATAATCAACTTGGAAAATTTTCTGTGTAATGTTGGCAGTCTGCAGCGTTCGAGGCTTTTCCTCTACTGCCATAATGACACCTTCTTTGCTTAAAACCCCTATGGCTAAAGCTCCTCTCTTTACAGTCTCTATTGCATACTCTACCTGATAGATTCTACCATCTGGAGAGTACATGGTTGGGGTCATATCATAACCGCGTGATGCCATCATATCAAAACGAGTTCATTCTCAGTCAATTTAAGGGTAATTATCCTCTATGAATATGGAAAAGATCTGGAAATAGGGTTTTAAGCAGAAATCTATACTATTATTTTTAGGACATATGATAAACCAACTACTAGAATTCAAAGAAATTCTCAGATCAAGAAATACCTCAAAACAAAGCAATCCTGACAAACAGACTAGGAAATTACTGCTTTACTTGTTTACAAGTACACGTGGCGGCTTTACACGTTTACGAATTATTATCAATTTACTTGAAAAACCGTATAACACTCATCAACTAGCAACCATGCTTGATCTTGATTACAAGGCAGTTCAACATCATATGAAAGTCCTAGAGAAAAACAACATGATCTCAAAAATTGGTGAAAAATATGGTGCTCTTTTCTGCCTGTCTAATTTCCTTGAATTCAACATTCATGCTTTGGATGAGGCAATAGACAAACTTGATAAAAAAATGAATCGTGAAAAAACATACATGTGATTCTCATACCAAGCGATCTGAAATTTTGAACTAAAGTTAATATAATATGCACCGTCTGAAAAAATATCTTGATCAAAAATGATCCCTTTGCAAATGCTACTAAACAAGTTAACGATGCTTGTGATATAATTGGCATCAAAGACAAAGGAATTCGCGAATATTTAGCAATGCCAAATAAAGTTTTGAGAGTAAAGATTCCAGTAAAAATGGATGATGGCAAAATTAGAATCTTCACAGGGTTTAGAAGTCAACATAACAATGATCGTGGGCCATACAAAGGCGGTATTCGTTACTTTAACCCAGAAGGCGGAGTTGAATATATGGAACGCGAAGTCATGGCACTTTCTTCATGGATGACTTGGAAATGTGCAATTGTTGACATCCCACTTGGTGGCGGTAAAGGTGGAATCTATGTCAATCCAAAAACTGAGAAACTCAGTGAATCGGAACTGGAGAGGCTTACTAGGGGATTCGCATTTAAAATTTCTGAGATTATTGGTCCTGGAAAAGATATTCCGGCACCTGATGTTTATACTACAGGGAGAGAGATGACACAAATCATGGATACTTATGGAAAATTAAATGGTAATATCTCAACACCGGGTGTAATTACAGGAAAACCGATTTCAATGGGTGGTTCACTTGCAAGAAATGTTGCAACTGGATTGGGAGCGGCATATTGTGTAAGAGAAGCTGCAAAGGCATTGAAAATTAATCTTAAAACCGCCAAAGTTGTTTTACAAGGATTTGGAAATGCGTCTACTTATGCAGGCATCTATTTGGAAAAGATGGGAGCCAAAATAATCGGTGCAAGTGATTCTAAAGGCTCTATTTTGTTTGAAAAAGGATTTCCAGTTAGTAAACTTATGGAGTATAAAGAAAAAACTGGTTCTGTTGTTGGATTTCCCGGAAGTAAAAAAGTTTCAACTGAAGAATTGCTTACTGCTAAATGTGACGTTTTGGTTCCTGGTGCTTTGGAGAATCAAATCACTGCAAAGATTGCCCAGAATCTCAAATGTAAGATTATTGCAGAAGCTGCAAATGGCCCAACATTACCAGAAGCAGATCCAATAATAGAACAAAAGAAAATATTGGTAATCCCAGATATTTTGGCAAACTCTGGCGGTGTTTGTATTTCATATCTTGAATGGGTACAAAACAACATGGGCTACTATTGGACATTTGATGAAGTTGCTAACAAGATGGAGACAAATATCACCAAAGGATTCAAAGATGCTTATGCTCTCTCAAAGAAACACAAGATTGACATGAGAAAGGCAACCATGGTTTTGGCTGTAGAGCGAGTCCTAGAGGCCTTTAACCAGAAAGGCATCTGGCCATAGTCTTTTTAGGTCAGTGAAGATTCATAGCTTATCAGTTGCTCTATGAACATTATTTTTCCTTTTGTTATGACTTGAAGTTTTCTTTTGAAAGAAAGATCCACTTTGGTTCTTCTTTGCAACAACTGCATTATTTTTCCAGTTAACATTCTGCCTTTTCTGTCTCTGTCAAAAAGAATGATCAGTCTGTGATAATTTGCAGCCAAGTCTGCAAAATTTATGATTCTACCAAATCTATAAAGTTCTAGAGTTTCTCCTTGATATCCGAGTCTTCTTAATGCGTTGGAATCTCTCTTTCCTTCAACTACACTATCGCTCATAGAGTTTAATTCAAAAATAAAATCTTTTAATTCTAAGATTTCTTGTTCAGAAACTAGCATGTCATTTAATCTCTTTTAACATATTAAGCACTTTTGCTAATGGAGAATGATGTCTAATGTCTTACTTGTTCAAAATACTAGGATAGAAGGATCTGGATATTTAGGTGACCTTCTCAAAAATGATGGCTTTGAAACCGTTTCAGTCAATGCAAAAAATGAATCACTTCCAGACATGCAATTTTCTTTAGTTGTGATTTTAGGTGCGCCTGAAAGCGCAAACGATGATTTGCATTATCTTCAAGCAGAACAGCATCTGATCAAGAATTGTGTTGAAAAAAATATTCCTGTTCTTGGAATTTGTTTGGGTTCTCAATTAATTGCTAAAACTTTTGGTGGAAAAGTATACCGTGGACCAATAACGGAGATTGGATTCTATAATGATTTGAAAATTGTTAATAATTCCACCTTTTTTTATGGCTTCAAAAACCCATTCACTGTATTTCATTGGCATGCTGATACATTTGATTTACCTCAAGGATCTATCCGACTCGCCTCATCTGATCATTATCCAAACCAGGCATTTCAATACAAAAGTGCAATAGGTTTACAATTTCATCTGGAGGTGAATGAAGAAATGGTAAATCTGTGGCTTGATAACGCTAAAGAAAAATTGGAAAAAATCCCTTACATCGATCCACAAAAAATCCGTTCTGATATGATTGAAAATATTTCAATCGTAAAATCAAATATGAATATTTTTTACAATAATTTCAAATCATTTTTCAACCTTTGACCAAAGTTTAATATAGTTAATTTTGATTCCATGGATTAAACAATGGCTGCAGTAAAGAAAATTTTTGAGGAAATTATTCAAACCGATCACAAAGTCATCACAGAAGAATTATCAAAGTCGATTCTCAAAGCATATGGCGTCAAGGTTCCACCTTTTGCCCTTGTGACTTCTGCTGAAGAAGCTACAAAAGAAGCCCAGAAAATTGGATTCCCACTTGTTATGAAAGTAGTCTCGCCACAAATCTTACATAAAACAGATGTTGGTGGCGTTAAAGTTGGATTAGATAATGTTGATGATGTAAAAAAGACATTCAAGGACATGCATGGTAGATTATCTAAAAAGAAAGGGGTTGATGTTAAAGGAATTCTTCTTGAAAAGATGGTTCCAAAAGGTGTTGAGCTAATTGTTGGTATTCAAAATGACCCACAGTTTGGTCCAGTAATTATGGTTGGACTTGGTGGAATAATGACTGAAGTGATGAAAGATGTTGCATTTAGAATGTTACCTATAACTACTTCTGATGCAAAATCTATGCTCAACGAACTCAAAGGTACTGCATTACTTAAAGGATTCAGAGGAAGTGATCCAATTGATCTTAACATGGCAGCAAAAATGTTAGTAGATATTGGAAAATTGGGTGTAGAAAATGCCGATTACATTAACAGCATTGACTTTAATCCAGTAGTTGTTTATCCAAAATCACATTTTGTTGTAGATGCAAAAATTATTCTAAATAATGAACTAAAAAATAATTCTATCTCTAAAGCAAAACCAAACATTGCATCAATGGAGACATTCTTTACTCCAGAATCCGTCGCACTAGTTGGCGCATCTGCAACACCTGGAAAGATTGGTAACTCTGTATTAGACGCACTTGGTAAACAAGATTACAAAGGTAGAATATACCCGATTAACCCTAAACAAGAGTCAATTCTTGGAATCAAATGCTATCCATCATTAGATGCGATAACCGAGAAGGTTGACTTAGTTGTTGTCTGTGTTGATCTTGCAGCATGTGGGCCAATCATGAAGACTTGTGCAGAAAAAGGAATTCATAATGTTGTAATAGTTTCTGGTGGCGGTAAAGAACTCGGTGGTGACAGAGCTGCAATGGAAGCTGAAGTAAAAGAATTATCATTAAAACACAAAATTCGTGTAATTGGTCCAAACTGTATTGGAATGTTTAATGCTGCAAATCGACTTGATTGTGCATTTCAAGGGCAAGAAAGAATGGTACGTTCAAAATTAGGAAATGTTGCATTTTTTTCACAAAGTGGAACTATGGGAATCAGTATGTTGGAAAGTGCTGATGTGTTTGGCTTGTCAAAGATGATTAGTTTTGGTAATCGTTCTGATGTTGATGAAGCTGATATGATATGGTATGCTGCAAACGATCCTCAAACTAAAGTAATTGGATTATACGTTGAAGGATTTGGTGATGGTAGAAAATTTATCAGTACTGCCAAACGCGTAATGAAAGAGACAAAGAAACCAATTGTAATTTGGAAGAGTGGAAGAACTGCTGCAGGTGCTAAACAAGCTGCATCACATACAGGCTCACTTGGAGGCTCTAATGCAATTATCATGGGTGCATTTAAACAGGCAGGAATTATCTCTGTTGACAGTTATCAGGAATTGGTTGGAGTCTTAAAAGCACTAGCGTGGCAACCTCCTGCAAAAGGCAATCGTGTTGCTATGACTAGTAATGGTGCTGGTCCAATGATTGGTGGAATTGATCAATTAGAAAAATTTGGTCTTACGATAGGAAAGTTGTCTCCAGCAATTCTCAAAAGAGTAAAGGATCGTTTCCCACCAACTGTTCCTATTCATAACGGTAATCCGGCAGATGTGGGTGGAGGTGCAACTGCAGATGACTACAGATTTGTCATCGAACAATTCTTAGATGAAAAAAATGTTGATATTGCTATGCCTTGGTTTGTCTTCCAAGATGATCCTCTTGAAGAAACAATTGTCGACCATCTAGCTGAACTCTCAAAGAAAAAGGTGAAACCGATTTTAGCTGGCGGTAATGGCGGTCCCTATACTGAAAAAATGACAAAATTGATTGAGAGTCATAATGTTCCAGTCTACAATGATCTTCGGACTTGGGTAGCAGCTGCAGCTGCATTATCTCAATGGGGTAAAGTACGCGGAAAATAGATAACATTTAAGTCTCTCATTGCTTGGTAAATCATATGTCACTAGTTACCACGTCTACTTCTGATGGTATTTGTACAGTCAAAATTAACAGACCTGACAAACTTAATGCCATGAACACAGATGTTGCAAAAGAACTGATCAACACTTTTGAAGAACTCAATCTTAATGATGATGTTAAAGTCATCATTCTGACTGGTGAGGGCGAAAAAGCATTTTCTGCAGGTGCGGACATTGAATACATGTCAAAAATTACTGCAGATGAATCAGTAGAATATGCAAAAACTGGTCAACTTGTAACTGCAACCGTAGAATTAGTGAAACAACCAACAATAGCAGCCATTAACGGCTTTGCTTTAGGTGGTGGTTGTGAACTTGCAATGTCTTGTGATATTCGTATAGCTGCAGATACTGCCAGACTAGGTCAACCAGAAGTAACAATTGGAATTCCGCCTGGATGGGGTGGAACTCAAAGATTGATGAGAATTGTGGGAATAGCAAAAGCCAAAGAACTTGTTTATACTGGCAAAATGATCAAAGCAGATGAGGCAAAAGAAATCGGCCTTGTGAATCATGTGGTTCCTCTTGCATCATTACAGGAAGAATCTTTGAAAATGGCGCAGCAAATAGCCGCAAACTCTGTAATGGGTGTCCAGATGTCTAAAGTTGCAATCAATAAAGGAAGAAATGCAGATCTTGACACTGGTCTTGCAGTAGAACTTCTTGCATGGAGAAATTGTTTTACTCATCCTGATAGAGAAGAACGCATGACAGCCTTTGTCAACAAGTCCAAGAAATAGCTATTTCTATTTTTATTTTATGCAAAAATATAGTTAGAGTTTCTGCAACTCTAATTTACAGTAATTAATCCAACTCGCCATGGATGCCATGAGCAATAGTATTTGTAGATCCCCTCCTCATCAAATGTGTATTCAAATCTGTCTCCAGTGTTCAGTGGTGGGCTGTTGAAGATATTTGTGACTTTTCCAGAATCATCCTGACTTTGGATGTTATGTTGTACTGAGTCATCATTTACCCATGTGACCGTAACTCCAACTGGAATTTCTAGATTCAATGGCAAATAAAACCCAACATTAGCAATGTCTGAGTTTCCATTAGGAATTACCACCGTTGCATCTATTTTTTTAGAAAATCTTGTATCTGAATTTTCTATCACCAAAACATCATTTTCTATCAAAAATTTGATGGCATTTAGGAACTCTGTCTCTGAAATAACTCCTTGACCATACCATAATGCGTTATTTTTCACCCATTCTGGAATTGTTTCTGCATTTGCAATATTTGTCGAAATAGAAACTAGCAGGATTGAAAACATGATTGCAGGAATTGATATTTTCCTTGACACGCATTTCATACTCTATGAGTATTTTCCCTGATTTTAAATGATTGGTAGATTTTTAGATGTGATTTTTATTTTTTATGCCAATATCCGATGATTTTTTACAAAAAATAAAAAAATAATGGTTATTCTTCTACTATGAATAGGCCTATCATGCCTGCATCGGCGTGACTTACAACGTGGTAATGGTATAACCACATTGCAGGTTTATCTGGAGTGACAATGAATGTTTCAAGAGTTCCTTGAACCAATGGCACCGTAGTTCCTTGAATATTTGTACCACGTTGCACCGCACTTGAAGTCATCTTAAGGCCATGTAGATGAAATGAATGTATTTGATCTCCTAGGTTAATAACATGAAATTGGACTGTTTCTCCAACATTTGCTTTGAATACTGGCATTGTAGAATTGAACTGAGTGATGACACCGTCAATTCCTTTCTCTTCAAATATTTCTTTTAAAGCATGTTCGCCTCCAGGCATTCCCATACTGTTCATAATGAAATATGGTGTTGGGCCAGGATCTGTTTTCTCTACATCATAACCCATCTCACTCATAACAATTACTATGTCTCTGTCAATGTAGGTTTTGGGAGGATCTCTTTCGACTATTATGGCCCCATACCATCCTTGTAATATGTGATCTTTAATCCCATGTCCTTCAGAAGAAGTGTGGTTATGAAAGAACGTAGTTCCCCATGTATCCATGTTGTATTCATATGTCCATTCATTACCAGGTTGAATTACTGAGCCTGCTCCTATGCCAGTAATTGTGTTTACTGGGAACCATCATGTTTCATATCATAATCTGTCGTATGTGCATGTAAACTGTGAGCAATGTCATGATTGTCTATGACTCTGATTTTCAAGAGTTCACCTTGTGATGCTCTCATTACTGGTGCAGGAATTGTACCGTTGTATATCCAAGCATGCCAGACTGCAGTAGAGGATACTTGGATATCGGTCTGTTCGATCACTAATCTATATTCTCGAACTGGTTGCTCTTCAGCTTCGGCAATTTGTGGCTGTGTTGATTCAGATGCAATTTCTGGTTGACTATATATTTCTGTATTCATATTTGGCAAAAATTGAATGCTTCTTGATGTTACTATGAGGAATGCAATTAGTATTGGAACTCCGACCAAACCATATTTTATTTGCATGATTCGTCTTCGTTTTTGTTCAATTAAATCACAGTGATTTCTTATTTCAAGGAATTTTAGGATGGGTTATATGATCACATGACGAACTTGTAAGGACAAATTTTCAAATTAATGATGTCTAAAAAATATTACTACAGGTTTTTTGATAGTTTGCATTGTCTTGCAGTGTAAACTGGTTAATTATATCTAATTTAGGCAATACTCTTCCATGCAAAAATTGATTCAATCACGAAAAATAACCGACGATGAAAGAAAGCAGGTCATTTTAGAAATACTATCTGACAAATATTGCAAACAAATTCTCCATGATACTCTGGAAAAGCCCAAATCCGCAATGGAGATATCAGGTGAAAAAAAGATTCCAATTAGCACCGTATATCGAAGACTACAAACTCTCTATGATGCAAAACTACTTGCAATTTCTGGTTCTATAAACCAGGATGGGAAAAAGTACTTTCTGTATAAAAGTAAAGTGAAATCTATCTCACTTAAGTGTGATTTGGAAGTTACCACAGTAGAGCTAGTCTCAAACACTCCTGATGTCTCTTAACCTTAATTTTTGTCTGATGTATTATGATGGAAGAAAATCTAACTCCGAAAAGACCTATTCGTTATTTTAAAAAAGAATCTACTAGAAGCATTACGTATAGACTACCTGAGAAACTGGTTGCAGAGTTGGAAACAGAATCAGCACTGAAGGGCATTTCTCAAAATGTTCTAGTAAGACAAATTCTGGAAAAATATGTTCAATGGGATCGTTTTTCTAGTAAGATTGGAATGATTCCAGTTCCTAAAGGAATAATGGAGTCTTTAGGAGTCGAACTAGATGGAAAAGATATGGATGAAATAATCACTTTGATGTTTCCTACAATTAAGGATACTGTTTTGTTTATCAAAGGAGGATATGATTTGAAACGGTGTCTTGAAACACTGGAAGATTACATGAGCGCATCTGGAATGAATTCTGATCATAGAGTCGAAGGTGACATGCATACATTTTTGATTCAACATGATTTAGGTCTAAAATGGTCAGTCTTCACCGAGCAACTATTGACTCAAGTATTTCGTAGCTTCGTGCCTGATAAAGAACTTAAATTCCAAACAACCGATAACACCATAATTTTATCAGTATCATTAGGTTCTGATTTTAATGAACATGATTATCATAATTGAAATTCAATTAACCCTTTGAAATATTTGATTTCATAAATTATGTCTGTGAATTCATCTGAACCTATTCAACAAAAAACATATGTTAAAGACATTATGAATAGTTCAGTTATTTCAATTGATTCCTCCGTTACTGCATATGATGCTGCAAGAATGATGGAAGACACTGGAGTTGGTGCTGTCATTGTTTTAGAAAACAATATGCCTGTTGGGATTGTAACTGATAGGGATCTTGCCATAAAAATTACGGCTCATTCTTTTCCTGTAAATACTCCGGTTAGAAGAATAATGTCTTCTCCTTTGATCTCAATTGATCCTACCTGTGATCTCTGTATAGCCTCTGATCTTATGTCCACAAGAAATGTCAGAAAATTACCTGTAATTGATGATGACAAAGTTGTTGGAATCATTACTACGAATGATCTAGTTAAATACGTTGCAGATCACTAGAAGTTTTAAAAACTGACAATTTCTTTGATTACTAGTGTGATGTGTGTGAAAAGATTATTATAATTTGAAACATCATTTCCTATATTATGGCAACTGAGCAATCACAAAAGATGATCACCGTCACTGCAAAAGCAGCTGAAAAAATCCATGAGTTTATGAAAGAAGAGGCTGAGTCTCCTGAATATCTTAGGGTATATGTTCAAGGTGGCGGCTGTTCTGGTCTATCCTATGGAATGGGCTTTGAAAAAGCACCAGAAGAGGATGACATAATTATGGAAGAAAATGGAGTAAAACTCCTAATTGACAGCTACAGTGTTGATCATCTACAAGGTGCAAATGTAGACTATATTGAAAGCCTAATGGGC
>JAOUNZ010000217.1 GCA_029880665.1 Candidatus Nitrosopumilus sp. | reverse complement strand
AAGGGGGGATTCTATTTTTACTCTTTGTCGATAAACTCGTTAACGCCTGGCGGCTCTGGTGCCAGTCCCTTTCTTTTTCTAATATCTGCAACAGCTGATGCAAGCATTGATTTTGGAACTTCGGTCCACTCCTTAAACGAGGTATTCCATGTCGCACGTCCTGCGGTTTGGCCCCTCATTTCTTCAGATAGTGTAAATGTCTCAGAAGCTGGAATCTCACCTACGATAATGCTTGATGCGCCTTTTTGCTGCATGTCCAGTACTTTGCCGCGTTTACCAGAAAGAACAGTAGCTACGTTTCCAACCAGATCAGTTGGGACACGTACCTCAATTGCCAGTGTGGGTTCCAAAACAGCAGTTCCTGCAGTCAGCAACGCACCCATGCATGCCCTACGTGAAGCCGGACCAAGTTGGGACAGCCCCCTGTGTGCAGTGTCCTCGTGAGGAACAAAGTGCGTGAAGATAAATTTACAGTTTCTCATTTGCTCTTTGCACAGAGGCCCTTCCTTCATTACCTCCTCAAACCCGGAATTAATAGAATCAGTTGACTCTTGCACAAACTGGACACCCTTTGTCCCGTTGATCAGGACATTTCCACGTGAATCAAACTTCATGACCCTCTTAATCGTGTCCGTATCCCATCCAGCCTCTTTTAGCAAATCAGCAACAACTTTTTTGTCCTTCATGTCACTTATTTCGCCGGTTCTAAGCATATGGGCAATTTTTGGCTCTAGCGGCTCTACTTTCATGAAAATTTTATTGTGTCTGTTAGGGGATTTTGCCATGACTGGCTCACATGTGCCCTTTACAGTTTCCCTATAGTTAATCAGAGGTTCAGAAGTTACAATCTCACATTTTGCATCCTGGATTCTATGGGTTGCAACATCAAGGTGTAACACGCCCATTCCGGCAACGATTGTCTCCCCACTCTCTTCATCAATTTTTACAATAAGGTTTGGATCCTCAATGGTAAGCTGTTTTAAAATTTCCACAAGCTTTGGCAGATCTTTTGGGTGTTTTGGCTCAATTGCGATTTGAACGACTGGTTCAGAGACATATTTTACACCCTCAAACATTTGGATTCCTTTGACAGAAGACAGTGTGTTTCCGGCTCGCGCCTCAGTCAATCCCAACAATGCAGGGATGTTTCCGGCCCCGAGTTCCCCGACTTGCTCTCTTTGGTTTCCCATAAAGAAGTTAACGGATTGAATTCTTCCTTCTCTTTTTGAATCAATTATGTTAATTGTTTGACCGTCTTTAACAACCCCGGAGAACAGGCGCCCGATTGCGACAGGGCCTGCTGCAGGATCCAGTACCATGTTTACAATCATCATGATTGTAGGACCATCATCACTACATGCAAGAAGTGCTTTTCCGACATCAGATTCCAAATCACCTTTCCAGATTTGAGGGATTCTATACTTAACTGCTTGAGGGGGTGATGGGTGATGTTTTACAACCATTCCAAGTACAGCATCAGCCAGAGGTGCTTTTTCAACCAAGACATCAACTTTTTCGTTAACATAAGCGTCAATTACGTCCTTGAATGTGATTCCCTTGTCTTTCATCAGATCTACGTTTATTGCCCATTTGTCTTTTGCCGAACCAAACGTTACACTTGCATTCTGAATGGAAACCTTCCACTTTTCTTTGTATTCAGGTTCTGCATAGGTGTCAATTAATTGATTAAAGTTAGATACTACCTCTGCCAGCTGCTGTTGCATCTTTTCAGGAGTCAGTCTGAGTTCTTTGATTAGCCTATCAACTTTGTTGATAAACAAAACAGGTTTCACTCTCTCCTCAAGTGCCATTCTAGTCACAGTCTCAGTTTGAGTCATGATACCTTCCACCGCATCACAGACAACTACGGCACCGTCAATTGCCCTAAGGCTACGAATCACCCTTCCACTAAAGTCTACGTGCCCAGGCGTATCAATCATGTTAATGACGTATTCTTGTCCTTTCTGAGAAAAGAGCAATGTTACGTTTGCTTGATAAATTGTAATTCCTCTTTGTTGTTCCTCTTTGTCAAAGTCCATTGCCAAAGCCTTACCTGCGGCAGAGGGGGCAATAATTCCAGAGTTTGCTAAAAGACTGTCACTCATGGTAGTTTTACCATGGTCAACATGTGCGATAACACCAAAATTGCGAATATTTGACTTATTCTTGATAATTTTCATGACCTCTGCAGTTGACTTGAATTTTGCCATATTCGCAAACCAAAGTTTTCAGGTATTAAACCTTAGCCTTCTAGTAGATCATTTTGTTTGACACATTACGGATATTTTTTGCAATTACAAAATGACATTCTTTTAGTTTTTT
>JAOUNZ010000216.1 GCA_029880665.1 Candidatus Nitrosopumilus sp. | reverse complement strand
ACCATTGTTCTGAGTGGTTTAGGCGCACCCGACCTGCGGCTGAGCGCTTGATAACCGAGCTGGCCATGGTCGTGGCCCCTCAGACGACGTCACTCCTCGCTGGACATTTCAGCCGGAGTTCGCTACCGTACGTGTGCCGAGGAGGGATATGGGCACAAGCGGAGCGAGTTTCAGTGGCAGGCGATTCAGACCGTCGGAGCTGAGCTTGATCCAGGAGGTCGTCGGGAGCTGTGGCGGGCTGAGCCGGCTGGAACTGGCCCGAACGGTGTGCGAGCTACTGGATTGGAAGAGGCCCAACGGAAGCTTGAAAGCGCGGGAATGTCGGGAGTTCCTCGAGCGGCTGGAAGGCGAAGGCCAGTTCGAACTTCCGGCGAAACGCCCCGGCAAGCCCATCGGGACACGAACCCAAATACCGCACACCGAGCGTGGCGACCCGGCCGAGCCACTCGAGGGCGAACTGGGCGACATCCAGCCGGTGGTCTTGGAACTGGTGCGAACTGCCGAGCAGCGTCTGCTGTTCCGGGAGCTGGTGGGCCGCCATCACTACCTGGGCCACGCGGTACCCTTCGGCGCGCATCTGCGCTACCTGGTCTACGCATCGACGCCGGGCCGGGCCGTGGGCTGTGTGCAGTTCTCGAGTCCGGCGTGGAGGATGGCCGCACGAGATGGGTGGATCGGCTGGGACGACGCCACACGCAAGCGGAACCTACAGCGAGTGGTTGGCAACAGCCGCTTCCTGATCCTCCCCTGGGTACGAGTGTGCAACCTCGCCAGCAGCGTGCTGTCCCTGGTGGCGCGTCAGCTTCCGGGGGACTGGCACAATCGCTATGCCGTGGAACCCTTGCTGCTGGAGACCTTGGTGGATCACAGCCGGTACCGCGGCACCTGCTACCGGGCCGCGAACTGGATCAAACTGGGAGTGACGGCGGGGCGAGGGCGGATGGACCGCGAGCACCGTCGCCACGGCGCCTGCTCAAAGACGGTGCTGGTCTTGCCGCTGGTCAAAAACGCGCGCCGGAAGTTGCGGGAGAGCTGAACATGGCGCTGGCTGTGGCGGAGCTGTGCGAAGATTCTTTCGGAATGGCCAGGGACGATCTCGAGTCGATCATCGCGTTTCTGCGTTCTGGCGACGCGGGACGGATGAGCCACAGCGATGTGGAGAGGGTGGTGCGCGAGAGAAGCCACGAGCTTCTGCGCAAGCTGTTCCAGGCCCACGTCGACTCACGTGGTCCCGGGCAGGCGGCGGCGGCGGTGCGGGGTGCCGATGGCGTAGAACGGGACCAGGTACGCTCTCACGACCGCAGCCTGACTACGATCTTCGGGGAGATCCGCGTCAAGCGTCTCGGTTATGGAGCCGAAGGCGCAGATAGCCTGCATCCGCTCGATGCCGAGCTGAACCTCCCCCGGGAGCGGTACTCGTTCGAGCTGAGGCGGACCGCGGCGGTGGAGGTGTCGAAGGGGTCTTTCGACGAGACGGTGAAGAGCCTGGCCCGCCACACCGGGGCAAAGATTGGAAAGCGCCAAGTGGAGGAACTGGCGCGTCGCTCGGCAGAGGATTTCGATGCCTTCTATCGGCAGCGCGCTCCTCCGGCAGGGGATTGCAGCTCCTCTGTGCTGGCCATCACGGCAGATGGCAAGGGCGTCGTGATGCTCCGCAGGGACCTGCGCGAGGCCACCAAGAAGGCGGCCGAGAAAGGCTCCCGGCGGCTGGACAGGCGGCTGACCAAGGGCGAGAAGCGGAACCGAAAGCGCATGGCCACAGTCGCGGCCGTCTATACGGTGGAGCCCTTCGTGCGCCAGCCAGAAGACGTGATGCGTGTGCTGGCACCCCGCGACGAGCGCGAGAAAGAGAAACGGCCTCGGCCCCAGGACAAGCGTGTCTGGGCGAGCCTGGCCAAGCAACCTGAGGAGGTTCTCGCGGAGGCGTTTGCCGAAGCCGAACGACGAGATCCCTCACACCGCAAGAGCTGGGTCGGCCTGGTCGACGGCAACAGCACCCAACTGGAGATCCTGCACAAACTGGCCAAGCGTCACCAAGTCGAGCTGATCATCGTGCTCGACTTCATCCATGTCTGCGAGTACGTGTGGAAGGCATCACTGAGCTTCTACGAGGAGACCGAGCTGGCGCGCGAAGTGTGGGTCCAGGAGCGGCTGCTACGCATCCTGCGTGGCGAGGCCACCCGGGTGGCCGCGGGAATGAGACGCAGTGCCACGCAACGAGAACTTGGGCCCGACAAGCGGGAGAACGTGGATCGGTGTGCGGACTACCTGCGCAATCACGTTCCCTATCTGCGCTACCACGAATACCTTGCCGCCGGATTCCCGATTG
>JAOUNZ010000215.1 GCA_029880665.1 Candidatus Nitrosopumilus sp. | reverse complement strand
CCCTAAAACAAAGATTCTTAACAAAATTTCAGAAAAATTAGTCACTAGAAGATCAAAGCAGTCAAATAAAATGAAATCTAGCTCTTAGATAAAGGAAAATTGACAGAAGTCTATGATAATGGCATCGTAATTAAGAACTCTAATTGCAGGAGGTAGGCGAAATAATGCATCTAGCCGCCAGTGGCAGAATAATCATTCAGCTATCAAAGGAATTAGTTGAGGGGCAGATACTCTGTGACGAGAAGGGGGCTAGAGTTGCAAAAGTAATGGAAATGATAGGTCCAGTAAAAAGACCATTTGCATCAGCAATGCCGCTGACAAATAACATCAAAAAACACATTGGCAGAAGTGTTTTCGCATTAGAAGAATATCCTGTGAATAAACCAAAAAAAAATAGGAGAAAACAAAAATGAACATACTAGAAAAACAAAGCTGTCCTGAATGTCAGTCTTCATTGATAGACGACATGCAGAATGGTGAAATAATCTGTTCTGGTTGCGGTGTAGTAGTCGATGATCAGATTTCAGATTTTGGTCCAGAAACAATAAGCTCAAGTTTTGAAGACAAGATGAAGCTTGCAAGGGCAACGGGACAAACAACTTATTCTCAGCATGATTTGGGAATAACAACTGAGATTTCAATTAGTACAAAAGACTTTAGTGGAAAAACAATAAACCACGATGTTGCAAATCAAATGCATAATCTCAGAAAATGGCAACAAAGAGTAAGAGTTTCCTCACCAAGAGAGAGAAGACTCGCAAATGTTTTAACAAAAATGGGGGAAACATGTGACGGTCTTAATCTTTCAAAGAATGTGTTAGAGACAGCTTCTATGATATATAGAAATTTGGAGGATCATATTGAAGTGAAAGGAAAATCTGTAGCTAGCATCACAGCAGCCACAATTTACATGGCATGCAAACAATGTGAAGTAGTAAGGTCTCTTGAAGAAATCATTCGAGGAATTTGTCCACCTAAAGATGTCAAATCAAAAACAAAACTTGCAGCAAGATACTATAGAACCATGGTAATGGAAATGGGGCAATTAACCGCCCCAGTGGTCACCATAGACAAGTACATCTCAAAGATAGCAAACATGACACAGACAGAGGTAAGAGTTGAAAGACTTGCATTGGAGATTGCAGAAAAAACTAGAGGTAGCAACATTACAGATGGAAAAGCTCCGAACGGAATTGCAGCAGCATATCTATATGTGGCATCTGCCCTACTTGGACAAAACGTACTTCAAAGAGACGTTTCAAGTATCTCAGGAGTCACAGAAGTTACTATCCGAAACAGATGTAAAGAAATTCTAACATGTTATAAACTCAAAATAACATTGAGACCGTCTCTGGCCAAATACTAACATCCAAATTCTCTTTTTTCATTTTATTACTAATCCAGATAAGCATTGGATCAATATTCATCATCAAAAATCCATATTAAATCCAAAAAAACATATTTCACTAAACTTACTTTTTGATCTGTGTTCTGGATTTTCAATCACATGAAAGCCAATGAAAGTTAGATAGTGTCTTCTCAGGATTGTTTCTGTGAAAGATTCCAGAATAGAACAACTGCCAAAAATAAAATCTCCAAAACAACGTTCATAATTTGTTATGAGTAATTTGATTTAAGCAGTATTATCTCAGATCGGTGATTCTTGTAGAAAATCAAACCGAACATGTTCGAAAGCCAATTTAATTACACACAGTATATTGACTGTTTGAACTTCTCTGTACTAATTTCATAGTAACAACCCTTACAGACTTGCCAACTTCTTTTTTTAGAATATTCAGGGTTACCTCATAATAAACACAGTACATTTTGCCACCACATTTTGGATAGGGTATTGGTATGTACATTTCCATGCCATATACATGTCAAAATATCATAAAAAGAACAAGTAGAACTGATAAATTATCCATAAGAATTCAGATAACAATCAAAATCACCACCAACACTGAATTTGTCTGAGATTTGAAATTAAATTAGGATAGATCATATCATATATCATACAATTATTAACTATCTAAAATTTGAGCGGTCCGACGAGTCATGTAAGGACGATCCAATTGAATTCGGATTTGGAATCATGCAGACAAGGAAGAGAAGATGGAGCCGATAGCATGAACTTTGAGGAAAACATACTGCAGATACGTATAATGATAATCTCTATTGCAGTACCGATTGTATTCATCCGCGTCCATTCTGCCGTCCCCTGACATCCGCGTGGAGTTCAAGAACAAGACTGGAGAGCCAGAGTTTGTCTAGGCCGTCAACTCTTGCATTTGCATAGTAATCCTGAATAGGGGTATTATTCTGGAAGAATCGTGTT
>JAOUNZ010000214.1 GCA_029880665.1 Candidatus Nitrosopumilus sp. | reverse complement strand
AAATGATAAAGGAGTGTTCTACAAGGATGCAATCAAAAAAGATAAAGCATTTTCCTTAAAGCTGACAGATAAAGAAATTGATGCAATATTTTCACCAGAAAAACACCTTGGAGCATCTCCAGTAATTATCAGTAATGTGCAAAAATTAGTTCAGAATACAGTCAAGAAATTCATCTAGTTTTTAGTAAAGCCTTGTGAATTTTAGAGCCATATTGTAATGCCTTTTTTCGTTTTGTGCAAGAAAGTTCTGGAACATTAATTTCACGTGCTAATTTTCGTATAATGTGTTTACGATATAGATCTTCAGAGTCATGAATTTTTTCAGACATAGGAATAGTTTTTGCATATTCGATGAATTTTTGTGAGAGTAAGGGCTGGAGTATTTTTACTCCAAATTCAGATGCAATTAAATTAACAGCCTTCATCATTTTCAATTCATTATCTAATTTAGCAATCATAACTTCGTTAATTTTTGATTCCCCTCCAGAAAATGCTTCGCGATACGCATTATATCCACAAAATAATTCATCTATTCCATTTGCGGTAATTATAGTATCAAGGTCTAGAGAAGTTGCTAGCTTGGAAACATAATGAAAAGCAATACAGTTTTCATTCCAAGATAAATTATCAGTCCCTATTTTTTGGTGAATTTTGGAAGAGATTGTAGGAAATGTATCTGAGTCAATTTCTAAAATATAATGAGAGTATTTTAAAAACCCATTAACTTGTTTTGCAAATAAAATATCATGAGATTCATGGAATCCAATTGTAAGTAATGTAATGTCGTAATTCATATCAGAGCATATTTTAGAGATTAATGCACTATCAACACCTCCAGAAAAAGCGATTCCAATTTTCTTTACTTTAACAGTTTCAAAAATGGAATTTTTTATATGTTCAAGTAGTTTTTTATGTATTTCATCCATGGTTTACATCACATAATCAATGAAGGGTAATGAATCAATCTTTTAATGTAACATTAGAACTAAAACAACATGAAACGATTATCCAAACAAGATATTGAGGAAGAATTAAAGAACCTCTCAGGATGGAGTATTGTGAATAAAAAACTACATAAGGAATTTCAATTCGATAGTTTCAATCAGGCATTTGGTTTTATGACTAGAGCAGCTATGGAGATTGAAAAAATGAATCATCATCCAGAGTGGTTTAATGTATACAATAGAATCACAGTGGAATTGACAACCCATGACGCTGGAGGAATTACAAAAAATGATTTGAGTTTGGCCAAAATCCTAGATTCCCTAGTATATTGACGAAGGGCCAATTTTTAGGCACAAATATTACGGAATTTATATTATATCCAAAATCAGATGACTTCACATGGCTTCAATTCCAACAATAATGGATTCAGATTTTAAATATATCGATAAGAGGGGAAATTTACTTAGAACAAGAACAGAGTTGACCATAGCACAGATGTTAACATTTCTAGAAGAGGATTACAAATACAATCACAAAATGACATTAAAAAATGGGAAAGAGATTATGGTAGATTTTAAGACACAGAAGGGATTGATCGAAATAATCGATAATGATGAAGATATTGAAAAATACAAACAGATCAAAGAGGATTTTCCAGAAGACAAAGTAATGGCAATTGGTCATGCAAAATATGTTGCACAAATTAAGGAATTACAAGATATTGTATTTTATGAAAAATCTCCTCAGACAGGTTCTATATTTTTAGAAGATGCATCATTCTCATTTGATTATGCACATATACTCCCATTAGTTGAAAAATGCTCTATTCTACATGGGCATACATCTTCTGTGATGGTGGAGCTTGTGGGGCAGATGAAAGACAATTTACTATTAGATTTTGGGGTAGCAAAAAAGATCATCAAAGAAGTTGTAAATGTGTTTGATCATAAATTTTTCATAAATAGAAAATATTTAAGAAGAGAAGATGATTCACATTATCACATTCAATTTGAAGGTCCTAAGGGAATGTTCGAGTTACAAGTTCCAAAAAATACTACTTATTTGTTAGAAGGGGAAGCCACTGTGGAAAATCTTTCAAGTGAAATTATCAAATTACTAGCACCTAAAATGCCATCAAATGTAGAAGCGTTGGGAGTTTACATCTATGAAGGTTACAATAAAGGATCTCACATCATTTCAAATATCTCAAGATAGTGAAAAAAATGGAACCAAAAATATCAGAAAAAGCATGGGATCCAGAGTTAGAGAAGAACATTCTAAAACAATGGGAAGAGGAAAAAATCTATGAATTCATACCAGAAAATGAGAACTTTACAATAGATACTCCTCCTCCATACCCTTCAGGCAGGCCATGGCATATAGGAGCTGCAGCACA
>JAOUNZ010000213.1 GCA_029880665.1 Candidatus Nitrosopumilus sp. | reverse complement strand
GATGGTATTGACATCCAGATTATCTCAAGTAAATAATCATATTCATAATTTGATTTGGAGAAAATGAAAACTATACTTTTGATAACTACTGCGATTGTCTTATTATCAATACTTGCAGTGATTATAATTGATTCTGCAAATCTTGACAGGATATGCCAGGACAGCGGAGGAAAGAGAATGGGAGACACTTGTCTTGCCCCAATCATCATCAATTCAACAAACAATGATTCTCAAGATACGTTCAGTCTGTCTCAGATCAAAACCATGAAACCAAACAGCATGGAATTATTTTACTATCCCAATGTGCGGGACGATTCTGAAAAAAAGGACACGTACAAGCTGTTCATGCTAATCAGGCTTCCAGAATGGATGGGGGGTAATGCAGATGACGCCTCGGCATTTCGTGCATACAGTGCAAAATCCCTGGATGATGCATGCATTGTGAAGTATTGGCCAGATGATGGAAGACAGAGAATCGAGAACCCGTGCCAAGGCGGCATGTATAGAATATCTGATGGTGCAATGACAATAGGTGCAATCCACATGTCAGTTCCAATGACGGCTCTTCCGTACCTTGACTTGTCAAGTGACGACAACGGATTACTGTATGTAGAGCCTCCATCTTTTACAAAGAACAAAAACGGCGTCATTGGATATGGAAAGGAAATTACACACAAAGACATCATGCGTGGTTCCCAGTTTTACATTGATTCATTTGAAAAATCATTCCCAGAATATCCTAAAATCCCGATAAAGTTTGCAGGCATGACCCTGGCTGAGATCAAACCTGACGATCAAGGGTTTACCATGTTGTATTCCGAATTTGCTCCACTTTCTCAATCTATTGAAGTCAACATTACAAAATGCAATTGTGGTGCGTTGCAAGGTCATTACTCCTATGACGCGCTTGAGACCATTGACGGCGTTGTCTTTGCAATTCATGACACAAGGTCAACATGACCTGATGTTAGTGATCATCTCAACAGACATCACATCAAATTTGCCAAAGACGGATTTGAGTACAAAGTGGTTGGAAAAGACCTTGAACTCTTGAAAAGCAGTATTTTGTCTGATCTTCTGGATTAAAAAATGAAAACCACGTTTTTGATAATTGTTGGAGTTATAATAATGGCTGTGGGATTTTCAACAATATTATTTCTTGAAAGCAACATATTTTTTGAAAATGACACAATGAGAAGCGATGCAGAAACACTAGATGAGATAAACAGACAGGCCACAATCCAAAAAAATAACAACAACCAGGAAAAATTTTACGAGCAGACTATGTTGATGGAAGAAAAAATAAAGCAAATTGCATCTGATTCGCTTGAAATGAACATCACAATTGCGTTAGTAGACCTGTCTGATCCTGAAACCGGGATAGGAAGTGACAATTTCCCTTTCAGAAATTCATCCGAAATTGAGATTTCAAAAGATAAAGAGCCATTTCCCATATGTGACATTCCAGAAAAGATTCCGATTCATCTGAAAAAGTTTCTCGATGAACCAATATTTGCAATGTTTAGCAAAAAATACTCTGATCAAAATACAGAGTTGGTCATAATGGACGAACGACCTGGAGAATCACTTGTTCATTACGGAATAACCACAAAATCTGAAGACGGATTGTTTTCTGCATCAATTGCCTTTCATGTAAATACCTGCACTGATGAAATTAAAGAAAACTTTCCTCTCTTGTTTTGCAGAACTGTTGAAAATAATGAAATGCATCAATCATCCAACCAAGACGACATAGTTGCCAGTCTCCAACTGGAAGAGTTTTGTACCATTCCTTTGGATCCGTGGAGAAACTCCATTCATGAATTTGGCAAGAAGATACAAGAAAAAAAACTAGAATTCTTTGATGCGTCAATCGAATCTGAGACTCACGAAGAGGTTAGAAAGATGTGGGATGAACGTGAAAGACTGAGTTCCCTAAGACACATAACATTTCTTATTGTCAATAGCGGACTTGAATCAGACATTACTCAAAAAACAATCAAGGAATACAAAGAGAAATTTGGCAGCCTTCCTGATGAACTTTTGGAGTTAATTGAGTAAAGAAAATGAAAAGAAACCTGAAAAAATATCTGCTGTTATTTCCAGTTGCAATTCTTGCCATTATGGGCACTATCACAATCGGAGAATATCTTTCTGCAGAGACAGTCTTGTCCTCTGAAAAAATCTATGCAAGCAAAATACATTCGGGATACAACAAAGAAAGTACGATTGATGGTTTTGTCAGAATTTCTGACATGGATCCCGGAGGCTCTTTTAGATTCTACTATCCGGATACACAGAACATTCACAATCGTGACGCGTTTCAGGCATTTAATCTGATTCGTC
>JAOUNZ010000048.1 GCA_029880665.1 Candidatus Nitrosopumilus sp. | reverse complement strand
TCTTTGCGGGCTTGCTCATGCCTATTCTGCCTGTTCAGATTTTATGGATTAACATGACTACTGCCTTGGCATTGGGAATGATGCTCATTTTTGAGCCAAAAGAGTCTGACGTGATGAGTCGCCCTCCTAGAAAACCCCATTCTCCAATTCTCACAAAGGATCTGATAATCCAAATATCGATTGTAAGTATGTGTATTCTGATCTCGGCATATGGCTTGTTTGAGTGGTCAATAGAAGACGGCAGTACTGTTGAGGAGGCAAGGACGATTGCAGTAAACACAATTGTTATGATTGAGATATTTTATTTGTTTAACTGTAGGTCTCTGACTAAATCCGTTTTTAGAATGGGATTTTTTTCAAACAAGTTGATTTTTCTAGGAGTTATAGTTATGATTTTGTTACAGGTTGCTTTTACATATACTCCTGTTATGAATGATATTTTTCAGAGTAAACCCATTGGAATTGAATCTTGGTTGAAGATATTAGGAGTATCCATAATCACTTTTCTGATAATTGAAACAAAAAAATTTGTTAGCAATAAACTTGAAATTAAAACACAAAATAATAACTTGTAGTTAGATAATGATATTGCAACAAAAAAAAAAATACCAGCGTAAATGTGGTTGTGCTAGAACAATTGAATTTGGTGAGCCAATAAGGTTGGATTAGGATAAAAAGAAAATGAATGCAGCAAATACATTGTTTGTAATCAGTACAATACTTGTTCCTTTGATGCTCATTTCATTGAATTATTCTGCAATAATTGATTTTTACGCACATGATGTTCCGCTAAATAAATCTGTCATAATGGCAAACTTTCCATCAGATGATCCGGAGAATTTCCAGAACATACGTAAAGAAAAAGACTCCATATGCTATGCCACACCATCTATGAACCAGTATTGCTACAAAAAACCCAGGATATTTGACGGGCAGGAAAGAGATCATCTGTATTCTTTAATCATTGGTGACAACGGGATAAACGGAGAGGTTCATTTTGACAGAGTAGGTCTGGAAGGTGGAATTTTCACAATAAAAAATATGGTTCTGCTTGATGAGGATTCGGCACTGTTTACATTTTCAGACAAGGATTACCGTATAGGAAACAAGGACAGAACCACATATGAGATAACTGAAGACTTTGAGTTCACCACGGTTGTTGAAAAATATGATGCATTCATCACACATTGTGGCAACTTTGATGGAACTGGAGCTACCCTAGTACAGTATCTGGGGGTTGCAACCATTGATGAATTGGATTATTTTGTGACATGGCATACCGTGATTACATCAGAGCAAGGGCTTGCTTGTAAATATCCTGAGATTATCCAGCATAGCTTGAAGCATATCTTTGGGGAATTATAGGAAATGAAAACTGAGTACGGTGTTGTCATATCTCTGGGTCTTTTAGTGTCTGTAAGTTTGGGATTAATTGCAAGCCAACCAAATGAGATTCCTCATTGGAATTACCTGCATGAGATGAAACAGCAGGAATTTGAAGATGGTTGTGATGTATACTGCAAGAAAAAACAGGAGGATGAAAGAGAATACACGTGTGTCCCGCTTGATTCTGAGCAATATGTCTGCAGGCCTCCAAGAGGCATCTTTTATCCTGATAATGATATGCAAGTCAGAACCGTATTTCCACCCACATATGGTGAATTTGCATATGTACCGGAGAACAAGGAAATGGTGGAAAAAAACAGACTCTTTGATATTGTCAAAGTAGTTATGCTCAATGAAAAATCAAAGGAGATTATGGTTGAATTTGGATTTCATACGACAGACAATGTTGATGATTATTTTGAATATTCAACCATGCTGTCTCCTGGTGATACCTTTGTTTCTCATTGCCTTGGAGGGGATTCCAAGACTGCCCACATTGTAGAGTTTCGTGATGTGATCAAAATGGAAGGAAAAACTTACCTTGAGTTTTGGGGGACTCATGTTACTATGCCGGATAAATTACTGCCATGTGAAATGCCTGAACTGATACAACATTCGCTTCCAGTTGATCTCGGATTGGGAATTGACTTTGGAGAAAGAAAATGCGAACTAGATACATCCTGTTGATAGTGACTCTTTGTTTTATCGGATTTGTAATATGGTCATTGGCTGATACCGTATGCAGGCCATGCATCACTCCTCCAGATGCTCCTGACAACTATTACTGTGCAACCATTTGTCATCCCGAACCCAGATGGTATTCGTGGTTTAGGTGATTAGAAAATGAAGACTTGGCTTTTGATAATTGGGATTATGGGGATTGTTTCTGTTTTGGCAGTTATTTTTCATACTGAATTATTTGGAGAAAATGCAACGTATGGATACTGTCTTGTACCTCATCAAGTGAAAACAGATTCAGTTCGTCTGAGGACAAATCAACAAGTGAATACCAGTGCAAACAAAGTTGTGCATGGGCAGGAAATACAGAATCTAATGAAAAACAAAATATGTCCTGTAAGTCCCAGACAATTTCTGAATATGGTTGGGTTGCATCTCCTGAAGTGTTTGGATATGTTGTTGATAAACTGCCATTGAATCCATTACATTAGATAACATGAAAATTGTAAACAATTATTGCAATATCTATTCTGTTAATCACTTGGAAAGACTTTGAGCATGTTCGTATGCTAAGGTAATCCATTTCATTGCAGTACTTGAATTTGTAATCTTTTTAGAATCAATTTCAATCCATCCCATTTTAGCACCATGTGAAAACGGCTTTACTGCCTCATGTTTGATTGCGCTTGATTGTTTTTCTTTTGGTAATCTTACAATGATTTGAAAATCATTTTTGTTACTAAATCCCACAAAAATTTTTTTTTTGATATTAAATAACATCGATAACCAAACATTTGCCTAGTTATTACATCTTTGAATTGCTCAACCTTCTTTTGAACTAACATGTAGTTTTTCAATAGAGATTCTTCCAATTCCAATGCCTGTTAGTATTTTTAAAAATCTTTTTTTATTTACACTTCCACATGGGTCTGACAAAACTATCCTTAACTATGTCCCCAGCACAACGTGTATGGGTATATAATCAAGGCATTAGAAAAAAGACCCACGTGGAATGATTCAGAATTTGTATGTACAAACCAAACATCGTTTTTTAAAAAAACTTTTCTTACAAGTATTTACTGCAATATAATTTGAAAAATAATAATCAAAACAGGATAAAAGAATTTTGCAAGTATTGCTCAGTTAATTGTTATATTCTAGTATGCCCTTATTGCATTCAGATAATGATCTTTAACCATTCTCACGAGGCAGTGATTTGACAAGAAAGAATGCTAAAGATTTTTCTTCTGATGAAAGACAAAGATATTGCAATGCGCTATTAACTTTAAAACATACTATTGAGCCTGGGCATACATTAAGTAAATATGATGAATTTGTAGCCATTCACTATGGCGTTACAAGACGCCTCAGAAATGGCATTCCTATTGGTGACGGTGCTCATTTTGTACCTGGTTTTTTTTCTTGGCATCGGGAATATCTTAATCGATTCGAAAAGGCAATTAGAGTAGTAGATTCCACTTTATCTCTCCCCTATTGGGATTGGTCATCAGGCAATAATGATGATACAACCAGTGTGTTTACAGATGATTTTATGGGCCCTCCGGGAGATTCATCGAATGGCAACAAAATAATGAGCGGATATTTTGTAGAAAGTGGTTGGGTAATTCACCCAGAACTAGATGGTGGAAATAATGGTAGTGTGCTTATCCGAGATTCTACTCTACTAACTTCCAAATTATCACAACTTTCAGACTATGGGATAGCCGCACAAGATGCAGTAAATGGAGATAATGATTTTGCAGCATTTTTACCTGGACTGGAAGGTCCTCATGGCTCAATCCACATGTGGGTTGGAGGTCATATGACTTCTATGACTTCACCAAATGATCCAATATTCTTTTTACATCATGCAAATATTGATAGGCTTTGGTCAAAGTGGCAACAACTTCATCCAGGACCCGCGAATTATAATCCTAATGATGATGGAAGTTACGGCAGCAGGTTGAATGATAGAATGTGGCCTTGGGATGGTTCAGACGATACAACTACAACCAGAGTAGGAACTGCAACTGGAGTTTCCATACAAAGTCTAATTCCTACATATTCGGATTATGATATTGTCACTCCAAGACATGTTCTGGATGATAATCTTACAATTCCAGTACCAATACGACAGATTTTATCAAACGTACTTCAGGTAAGAAACCAAACCACCGGGGGTGTGCTCACTAGATACAAAATGATTGGTAGTGTTCCTGACAAATTTGCAGCTAGTAGAGGCATTCCGAATCAAATCTTGACTACTGTGGGATATGAAGATAGATTGGGGCGATCTGAGAGCGACAATGACTTTGTTGATGTAATACTTGAGATAAGTCATACTGATAGCCAAGTTAATTCTGTAAGAGGCGTGCAGCTTGGTGGAGATGATATAGAAATTTTTGTAAATGGTGCCAGCACTGGCACACTGGTAAAAACACAAGAAATACCATTACCGTGATATCATATTGAGATAAAGTGATTAAATGAGCCATAATAATCATCTTCACAAATTAAACACTGTTGCAGTTCATCTAGCATTACTCAAGAATGGGAAGGCGTTACTATTCTCAGGTTCTCATGAAAGATTATGGGATTGGACAAAAGGTGAAGCTAACTTGTGGGATCCAAAAGATCCTGATACTCCTGGAGATTCTGATCTAAAACGTAATCTATTTTGTTCAGGACATTGTTTTTTACCTGATGGCCGATTATTGGTTGCAGGTGGACAATCTACATTTAACTATCCTCACGTAATTTTTGGTACGATAATTGGAATACTTCCTTTTGCATTAAAGATTTTAGGAAAAGAAGCAGCAGATCATGATATTCATACATTTGATCCTGATGAACCTGATGTACACCTACAATGGAAACAACATCTCCCAGGAATGTCCAAGGCACGATGGTATCCCACCTGTGTTACGTTGCCTGATGGAAATGCATTGATAGTTTCTGGAACTTGGTCTCATGGATATCATGCATTGTTTGGAGGGTTTATGAATAAAGATTATCAAATATTTGATTCATCTACAAACACACTTTCTTACCCAAAACCGTTTGGATTTGATAAAATCAAAATGTATCCATATTTGCAAGTTCTGCCTGGAAATACTCTCTTTGTTCATTCTGAAAAAACCACTAAATTCTGGGATATCTCACAAAAACAATTTCTAACAGGAGAATTTACAACCATTACCGGTGGTACAAGAACATATCCTGGAATGGGAACTTGTGTAATGTTGCCATTGCAACATGATGCACAAACAGCAAAAATGTTGTTGATTGGGGGTAGCATGTCTATGCATCCGGGAAAAAATGATGATGCAACAAACATTCCTGAAATGCTTACAGTTGATTTATCTGATCCATCCGATTCTTCTGGATGGCAAGTAAAATCTTCACATCTGAGGAGATTCTTGTGTGACTCAGTAATTCTTCCTGATGGAAAAATATTGGTAACAAATGGAGCAGCAAAAGGAACCGCTGACAGCAATCAAAATGAAGTTCTGGAGATTGAATTATTTGATCCTGAAAATGAAACTTGGCAAGTGATAGGTAAATTGAAAAAACCTAGACTGTACCATGGCACTGCTATTTTGTTACCTGATGGCAGTGTCTTGGCTGCAGGAAGTACCGGACATGATTTTACTCGTGCCATATTCAATCCAAAACAACATTTTGAACAAGAAATTGAAATCATAGATCCTCCTTACATGACATATACTAGGCCTGAAATTACTAACTATGCTAGTTTGATGAAATATGATGTGACTTATGAAATTACGACCGATTCAAACATATCCAAAGTATCATTGATCCGAATGTCATCTACGACACACAATAACAACATGGATCAACGTTGTTTATTCTTAAATATTGTTGAGAATTCTGGTACTACAGTAAAGATTCAGAGTCCAAAAGATGGAAGCTGGGCACCTCCTGGATACTATCTGCTGTTTATACTTGATAATAATGGAATTCCTTCCATTGGAAAATCTGTCAGACTAGGATGATTATTGCAGCACCATAGTTTAGATTGTCATTTCTGTTCAAATTCTTTTTTGGAATAAAAAATTTAAATTCTTTTTTTATCTACAACTAAGTTATCTAACTGTCGCAAATTATCTTGGATGGTGATTTGGTATGGGTAATTTTTTCCATTTTTTGAATTATATTTGGCATTAAAGTTTGAATTGATTTTATTAATTAGTTTGGCAGCATCTTCGCCCAATCTAGTATGATAATTTTCTGTAATCATAAAATCAAATTTCTTGATCTTTTTTCTTCGAGATATGGAACACCAACGTTTTGATTTTTTTGATGGGTTATAATGCCCAATATACGGATATCTGCGATCAACATTCTGCTTAGTAAATCAAAACAAGCGATCCACCTAGTTGGTTACACCTCGAACAACGATAAACTCTCATGTGTATCTAACTCTGTACTACCGAAATACTTCTTTTAACCTAGATATGCTATTTTATCCTCATGACAGACAAATTTGAAGTAAGAACGACTTACAAACGGCTGGAACAAGGGTATGATTTTAAATTTAGATTAAACATGGATCTGCAATTTTTCAGAGATCCGCAACATAATACAAAAAATGCTGAAATTTTTTTGGATGTCATGGATTTCCAGGAATTGCAACCCAGAATGGAGTATTGCCTGGATTCAATTTGTCTGTTATCTTCAGAGTTTCAGTATCAATCACAACAATCTCGTTTGTTTGGGTTACTCCCACAAATAATTTGATTCCGCTAGAATCTATCCTCAATCCATGTGGTCCTTTACCTACAATAATCTGTTTGATCACTTCAAATGACGTGGTGTCAATTACACTTATCTTGTCATCTCCAATTCCTGAAACAAATATTCTATTTCCAGTAGGTGGAATGTCAATACCGTGATGGCCCTTACTGACTGGGATGCGTTTGATTATCTCCTTGTCATCCAGATCAATTACTGCAACATCATTGCTTCCAATATTTGTTATAAATAGAGTATTGCCATCAGGGGTGATGTCAAGATTGTGAGGCAAATTTCCAACTTGAATGAAACCGGTTTTTTCTAACGAATTCACATCAATTATGGCTATTTTGTCTTCTCCTTGAATTGTTACAAAAGCCTTCAGTCCGTTTGGGT
>JAOUNZ010000047.1 GCA_029880665.1 Candidatus Nitrosopumilus sp. | reverse complement strand
CACAAAAGTGCAGTGAGTGAGGAGAATGCTTTTCACTCTATACAGAGTCGCGCCTTTTATCTTCAGGTTTATTTTTTAAAATATCTATTCCAATAATTGGATTTGTCCACCAAGACGTTTCATCTCTTCGATAAAATTTGGATATGATACTTTGATGGATTCTGGATCGGTGATGGTGCAATTACCTACATACATTCCTGCGATGCAAAATGCCATAAATAATCGATGGTCATTTTCCGAATTCAATTCTGCACAACTCAATTTTTCTGAAGGTTCTAAAACCATACCATCCTCATTCTCTTTAATTTTAATTCCTAGTTTTACCAGCTCTCTTGTGATGATTGCAATTCGGTCTGTTTCTTTCAATCTTGCGTGTTTAACGTTGATTATTTCAATTGGTTTTGATGATTTTAATACCAATATAGACAATGGTGGAAGAAGATCTGGAGAATTACTTAAATCAAATTTCCCACCATTTAATTTTTCAGGGCATTTAATTTTTATTTTATCATTATCAATTATTACAGAAACTCCCAATTCCTCTAAAATATCTAGAAATACTTCATCTCCTTGAGGTAAAGTCCCAATACTTCCTTTGATTGTAATTTCTTGACCGTTTAACACGTTAGCTGAAAGAAGAAGAGCTAAACTTGAAAAATCAATTGGGACTGTAAATGTAGACTCTTTGTAAATCTGTGGTAAGACATTATATTTTTTGTATGGAATTAATGTTTGTACTGATACTCCAAATATTCTCATTACCGCAATTGTCGCATCAAGATATGGTTTTGATACCAAATTTCCTTCAATCGTTAGATTAATGCCTTTTTCAGTTAATGGTGCGCAAATTAGTAATGATGAGATAAATTGACTAGAAAAATTTCCGGGAATTGTCACATCTCCGCCCAAGATTTTTCCTTTGATTTTGATTGGAGGTTTTCCATCAGTTGATTGGCATTGTGCACCCATACTTGATAATGCATTTAGAAGAGATTGCATGGGTCTTTTTTGAAGACTAGAATCTCCAGTGAGGGTAATTTCATCTGAAAATAAACTTGCTATACCCGCAGCAATTCTAATTGTAGTACCTGAGTTTTCTGTATTGATTTCAGGTACATTTATGCCTATTTTTATTGGATTTTTGACAGTGATTGACGAATTTTTAATTTCAATCTCCGCGCCAAATTTCTTACATGCCTCAATTGTTGCAATGGTATCTGCTGAAAGCAATACGTTATACACTCTGCTATTTTTTCCTGCAAGTGATGCAAGAAAAATTGCTCTGTGTGTGTAACTCTTATTTGCTGGACAGATTATAGTTCCAGAAATTCTTGATTTTTCAACTTTACACTTCATGAACTTCTGCCTTTTCATTACTAATTTTTGAAACTATTACGTTCCCTTCCAGTGCTGAGAATACTTTTTTGATTGCTGCTTCATTTTCTTTTTTAACCACTGCTACAATAGACGGACCATTGCCTGAAACAGATGCTGCTAATGCACCTTTTTCAATTAAATCTGTAATTATTTTAGGATCTGAATTTAAAATCGATGTAGTTGCAAGTCCGTTAATTGTCATTGCTTCCCAGTAGTTTGCCTTCCTTGCCAAATCCCATGCTATTTCAAAGATTGGCGATAGAATTTTTAATTTTTTCAGATTCCCTCTTTTTCTATTTTTTGGAATGAATATCACTGCATCTAAATTTGATGGTCCTTTCTCAAAATGAATTCTTTTTTTCTTTGCATTATCTGTGACATTAAATCCTCCATAATAACAAGAACAGGCATCATCATACGCGCCAGTTATACTAACTTTTGATTCTATTGACGCGTCGACTCCTGCAAGGAGTATTTGTTGATCAGTAAATTTTGGTTTGAATATTTTTGCACACGCTAGAGCAATTGCTGAAGAAATTGCACTCGAGCTTTTGAGACCATATCCTGTTGGAATTTCTGAATCAAGAGTGATTGTAATCTTGTTTTGTTCTAAGTCTTTTTTTGAAACTATCTTTTCAACCGTTTTGTTTATCAGACGAGAGCTGATGCTTTGGTTTTCAGATTGAATAACAATTCCTTTGCCTTGTGTACTTTCAACAGTGGCCTCTACCTTTAAGGAAATCCCTAACGTTGCTCCTTTTTGATTTGCAATTGCATTTACAAGTGAAATTGCTCCATGAATTGTAGCTTGTGCTTTTGCCATCAAAATCCTCCTAGAAGTGCTTTTTTCATGGCATTATAAGGTGCTTCTATACTGTGCCAAATTTCAAATGCTCTGATTGCCTGACCCAACAACATCTCATACCCAAAAATTATGATTGCATTTTTTTCTTTTGCTTTTTTGATGAAATCTGTGTTAATTGGCATGTATACTATATCGTATACAATCGTCTTTTCGTTAATCCCGTCAAATGATATTGGACTTGATTCATTTTTTAGACCTATTGATGTGGCATTAACGATAATGTCATACTCTTTTACCGTGTTTTTAACTTGTTCAATTTCAATTGCGTTTGCATTCAAACCTATTTTTTCTGAAAAAGATGCAAGTTTTTTTGCATTTTCTAATGTTCTATTTGCAATTGTAATGCTTTTTGCTTTTTCCTTGGCAAATCCTGCAACAATTGCTCGTGCGGCTCCACCTGCTCCAAGGAGAAGGACTTTTTTGTTTATTATGTCTAATTTTTTTTTCTTAAATGGATCCAGAAACCCATCCATATCCGTGTTGTATCCCTTAAGGACTCCATCTTTGTTTGTAACCGTGTTAACAGCCCCAATCAAACTGCATGATTCATCAGTTTTATCCAAATACTTCATCATCTCTATTTTATGGGGTATTGTGACATTGAATCCATCAATCTTGATTTTTTTTAATCCTTCAATTCCTTCTTTTAATTCTCCCTTTGGAATTCGATATGCAATATATGATGAATCTAAATTTAATTCTCTAAATGCAGCACTATGAATATTTGGAGATAACGAGTGATCAATAGGATCTCCAATTATTGCAAATGATTTTCCCATTATTTTCTGGAATAATATGATTAATTTAAACTCTCAACTGTTGTGTTGACTATTTTTTTAAATTTATGATTTTTTTAATTTCATCAACACTGAACTGTCCGGGTGCCACTGCTTTATCTAATGATACATATGTGTAGGGGCTACCTAAATACAAGCACAGAATTCGTGAAATTCTGCCCAAATCTCCCATCGCAAATGCAATTAAATTATTCTTTCCCTTTTTACGGTAAAGTTCTAGCATTCTAGTAGAGTCATCGGTTGATTTTGCAGTAGATACGATTTTGACATTGGATGAGAACTTGCTCATTTGAGTCATTTTGTTTTTTAGTTTGGCAGTACTGGGTGTTTTCTTAAAATCATGCCAAGATACAAGTAATTTTGTATTTGTACCTTTTAGATATTTTACTAATGATGAATTTTTTCTCAGAGTATTAAATTCAATATCTAATAAATGCGGGTTATATTCTGCAATTAATTTTAAGATTGCAATTCTTTCTTTTTCACTTCCGGTGAATTTTCCACCTTCTGTTTTTGGTCTAAGTGTACATACGATTCTGTTTAAATCTTTTTTGATTATCTTTATTGCTTCAGGTATTTGTTCCGTCTTTAAAAAATCAAATCTAACTTCAACAAAATCTGATTTTGTTAATGCATTTTTTAGTACTTGTTTAATTTTATTTGGTGTTTCCTCTGCAATCGATACACATGTTTTGTATTTCATTTTATTTTTCTAGAATGTATTCATCAGACACTTCCATTCCAAAATGTCTGCCGGTTGCAGCTTTTGCATGCACCATAACAGTATCTCCTTTTTTTAAATGTGTTACAGATATTAGTTGTCCGTTTGGCCTTACAAATCTAATTGTTTCAGCATCTTGTGCTATTATGCCGCCTATTTCTCCCCCAACAGAAGCTTTGATCATTAACATTGGTCTTCTTTCTATTTTTGATCTTCCCACAGTAGCTCTTCTAGCTTTTCCTTTAGAGTTGAGAATTAATACTTCAGAGCCTGTTTCAATCTCTGAGAGATAATTAGTTGTCCCATCAGGTGAAAGCGTATAGCAGTGTACTGCTCCTGCATTAACTCTGAATGGTCTTGGTGATGTAAATGAAGATCCTACAGATTCGTTATGAACTAAAAATAAAAAGTTTGATCTACTGCCAATTAACATCCCTTCTCCTTTATGGAGTATTGATGCCGTATCTACGCATACGCGCTCTCCGTCTCCTACCTCTTTGATTTCAATAATCTTGGCGGGTTTCATCTCAAAACTTCTAGTTCCAAGATATACCATGACCTCTCTTACTTCGGTAATTGATGATGTGCTGAAGATCACTCCATCCACTCCTACTTCTAAAATTGAGAACATTTTTCTTACTTCCTCAGGCGTTTTTGCTATTGCAAAAATTTTGGTGTGTATTTTGTGCAATTTGGCAATGATGTTTTCCAATGGAATGATTTTCCAGTCTTTCACTTCTACAATCACAAAATCTAATCCTTGCTTGGCAATAGATAGAATATTCTCAATATCAGAGTTTGACAACACTTGGAATTTCCTTCCAATCTTCTTACCCTTTGGTTTAGCACTGCTATCTTTTTCCAGTACAACATGATTTGACGAAGTGGATGGGAAAACTGTTTGAAGTTTGGTTTTTATTTTGGTTATCTTTTTTGGGTCAAGATACACCATCTTTATTCCCTCTTCTTCTAATTGGGAAAGAAATTTAGATAATTGTATTTGACTCACTTTAGGTGAAATTATTAATTCTCTTGTTTTATTCAATTCTCTTCAGTGCTTCCTTTGCAGTTCCTTTTCTGAAAATTATTTCGGCTAATGCTTCTACCATTTTTTCAGGTGTTTTATGTGCAAAGATATTTCTACCATATGTAACTCCTTTAGCTCCTGCAGTAATGGCATCTTCAGTCATTTGAAGAATATCTAAATCGGTTTTTGCTTTTGGTCCACCTGCAATAACAATTGGAACTGGTGTACTTTTTACAATTTTTGCGAAGGAGTCAATATCTCCAGTGTATAACGTTTTGATAATATCTGCACCACATTCTGCACCAATTCTTGCAACATGTCCTACAATTTCTGGATCGTGTGGATCTTTGATGTTTTCACCTCTTGGATACATCATTGCTAAGAGAGGCATCCCCCATTTGTGACATTGATCTGCTGTCATTCCAAGTTGTTCTAACATTTCTGGTTCTTCCTTTCCTCCAATATTGATGTGAAGTGAAACTCCATCTGCTCCCATTGCAACTGCTTCTTTAACAGTACCTGTCAGCATTTTTCGATTAGGTGATAAGGATAATGATGTGCTACTTGAAAAATGAACTAGAATTCCAATTTTAGTTGGTCTAGGCAGTGCTTTTAGTATGCCTTTATTAATTATAACACTTGTTAGGCCATGACCTTCACATTTGTAGATAATTGATGCTGGGTCTTCAAGACCAGTGATTGGACCATTTGAAATTCCATGATCCATTGGAATGCATAACATTCTTCCTTTTCTAAGAATTCTGTTAAGTCGGATTTGATTTCCAGATACCATAAAATGATTGAACTTTGCGCCCTACTTAAAAATAACGTGATCTGTGGTTCGCCTTATTATACTTCAAATAACCACGGATAGACGGGGTTGCAACAAGTTTGATCCTCATAAGACAATTTTGCTGTCATTAAGCAAGGAAAAAGGATTCTAGTAGATCCTTCAGAAATTTAATTTTTAGATGACAGTATCACGCTGTTTTGTATTGTTAAGATTGAAAATGAAGAGTGAAAGACAAGAATGACTAGATCAGGCATGACGTTTGAAAAATTTCTGTATCTGTTTCCATAAACAAGGTGATTTCATGACATAATTGAGTTTCCTATGGATGTGAATGGTCAAAATTATTCATCATGATTGGGAAATTTATCATCCATTTCTAATTCATCCTTTCTCATCTTTGAGTAGTGAAATTGTCTTGAGTATTTTGAAACGTCTTTCGTAGCGATAGTTTGATATTTGGATAATCCCCTTATTTTGAGAGATATGACAACAAAATCCACAACAAAATCCACAACAAAATCCACAACAAAATCCACAACAAAATCCAAGAAACCAAAATCGGTTAAAAAACCAAAAACCAAGACTGAGTCCTACGATGATCTGTATAAAAAAATCAGCATCTTAGAATCAAAGATCAACGAGATCGAAAAGCAATGTTCTTAATTTCTGAAAATATTCATTATTAAATAGAAAACAATCAAAACCCGAGGTAACAAAAAGGAAGACTAGAGCATTAAGTGAATTTTGTAATAAGTAAAATTACATGAGATGACGGTCATCTATGCGATATTAATACAGAGTACGATTAGAAAATCCCAATTGTAAATTAACGTTAAGAATAACATAATACAACGTGCGAAAAAGAACAAAATGATTTTCATTCAATATCAAACAAAGACGAGGTTGAAAAAGATAGTAAGTTTGAAGGATCGAATAGACATTGAAATTCAATTGGGATGTCAAAATTAGAAGTCAGAATCAATACATCTTTGAACATCAACATTTTCATCTAAATTCTAGATTGTGAAATTCTCTAAATATCAGATTGACATGTCTTCTCAGATACTATCTTGATGTGTGTAATCGCACCATAATTATCTGAATATTTTTTGTGCTATTTTTACAGATTAATATTTACATTTTCCTTTTACCTGATCATTTCCGTCATAGGCATGATTCTAATACTTGAAGAGGGTCATGTTCAGGGTTAAATACAAAATCAGTGTAATAGTACTATGGTATTTAGAACATGTGTGCATTGTAATAGGGAATATGAGGATGTTTTCAACAGGAGAATATGTTCCACGAAGTGTGGTATTGAGATATCAGGTTAGAACATATCTGATATTTTTTACATACACGAATGGTCTGTCAGTAGATTAAAATAATAATAGCATAAAATCACATATAGTTTTAATATGGAAAGTGTGTGACAAAGGATATGCCAAAGAGAATCACAATAATGCTTGATGATGATTTATCATCAAAGATTAGAAAAATTCAGGCAGAACAAATTAAGAAATCAGAAGATAGTGTTAGTTTCTCACATGTTATTAATGAAATTCTTAGAAGAGAGCTGAAAGGTTAAACCAATGTCTTATGTACGAATTTCTTGAGATTTCTTTCTAGAGTTTTATAACATTTGAC
>JAOUNZ010000212.1 GCA_029880665.1 Candidatus Nitrosopumilus sp. | reverse complement strand
GCCCATCTGCAACTAGCGCAGCAAAATCGATATTCTTTTCCGTTATGAGAAAACACTTCTCCCTTTTCTCCCATTTCCATTCCACATACAGGATCTTTCATGCATTCACCTCCCTGATTTTACGAACAGAGCGTACAAAGATTGGGCTTAGTACTAGCACAGCTAGCAAAGCGGTGTAAAATACCTTGAAATTTCCTACATCATTATGTCCATGATCATGCTCATCCATTTCAAACTCAGATGGAATCGGAGTCATTTCAATCAGACTGTTCCATCCCTGATGGATGAATGTTTCCTCGTACCACTCATGTCCATCTGGAAGTCCATTGATAATTAAAAATGCCCCGATGACAATCAGCATCCAACCCGATGCCCTTTCAATTGATTCTCTTTTGAGAGTTAGGCTCTTTGTTGCATTGATTCCAATTACTGCAAGAACAGACATCAAAATTAAAGGAATTGCCCTTCCTACTCCATGTACGACACCTAGTGATGCACCTACCTCTATGCTGCCAGTGCCTGCAATGTAGATTAAAAGCCAGTAAAACAAGGGATTTGGACAACCGACTCCTGCATTTCCTAACAGCAATCCCATGAAAAATGATTTTGTGTACCCTCCACGTTTTTGTATGAATTTTGGAGTGCCAGAATAGGATGGCAGTCTAAGGGAAATCAGTTTAAGCTGTGACAGTCCAAAAACAAATGCTGCAATCCCTGCAATCAGAAACATTGCAGTTGATGCTTGATCCAATGAGGCACTTTGCCCAATTGTGGCAATTGCAATTCCATAAGATGTAATGGTAATTGTCAGACCCAAACCAAAAAGCAATGCCATTGACAGACCTTTCTTGTATCCCTGTCCAATACTCAGGGGAACAATTATGAATACCAGAGGCAGGGTGCATGGCAAAACAATCATGGACAAACCTGCGACATACGCAATCATTATCCATGAAAGAAATGTGGTGTGCTCTTTTCCCTCAATTGCAAAAGTTGTTCCTAGCGAAAATATTATTCCAATAAAGATTAATGAAAATAAAACAAATGCAATTATCACCATGGATTTTTTTGCAAGTACTTGAGAATACATGGATCATATCACACACTTTGATACTTAACAGGTAAACTTTACAATTGTAAAACACCTATTTTTAATATGGATTCATGTTAGTGAAATTCGTATTGACCAGTCAGAATATGGTGATAGGAATTGCCGTTGGAATGTTTCTTGTAGGATTGGCATTTGGCTATGTTGCATTTGCGGGTTCAACACATTCTGGCAACATGATGATAAGCAACCAACAAGCAATGATGAAGGATCCTCAATTCAGTGAACAGATGATGAATCAAATTTTAGAAAATCCTGAAATTCGAAACCAAATGATGAAATCAATCACGCAAGATCCAGAGGCAATGCGAATATGGATGCAAAATACTCAGCATGCCGAAGAGATGGGAATTATGATGAGGAACAATCATGATTTTGCAATGCAAATGATGTATACAATAATTGAAGACCCCACCATACGATTACAGATGCTAGCTCACATGACAGAAAATCAAGAGGCCATGCAACAGATGATGAGTATGATGGGCACAGATATGATGATGAATAACATGACCGGAGGCATGATGGGTTCGGGAATGCATGGAATGATGAATCATGACATGATGATGCAAATGGTGCAGAATCCTGAAACAAAAGAAAAAATAATTCAAATCATGTCAAAACATGTAGATGAAATGCAGCAATTACTATTTTCAGAATTAACCGAAGAAGAGTTTAACGCACAAATGACAAAATTAATGCAGAATCACATGACCGAGATGCAGGAATTTATGTCAAGTCATCAGACACACCAATCAATGAAATAATATTTTTAAGATTCAATGCCAGACACATTTTCTTTTTTCATGGATTTCTTTTCTAGACTTGTTGCCTCTGGGTGTATTTCGTAATTTTACACTACAACAAGGACATCGAATGCCAGCATACGTCAGAAATTCTGTACATACTGGACAAAGTTTTTGCCCATCTTCATATCGACGTCGTCCTTTGTATCCGATTGCCTTGAATCTAATACAGGTTCCTTTGCATATGTTTATCATATTGTTATTTTACAAGTTTTTACAAGATACTTAACATCCAGACTTTACATTTGTAAATCATTCAAGTCAAATGGTAAAAATTTTCAAAAGTTAAAATGATGTTGAAAGAGTAAGAAACCTATGAAACATTTTACATTTTTTGGAATCTTGATTGCTTTTGTTTTTGTCATTGGTATGGCATCTACTGCAGATGCTCACCCTCATGCAACCGTTGATCTTATGGAATCACATTCACATGACATGCATGATAAAGTGTTTCAAGAAAAC
>JAOUNZ010000046.1 GCA_029880665.1 Candidatus Nitrosopumilus sp. | reverse complement strand
TGCAAGCGGCTGTATGAGCGAATGTACATTTTGTCAGACCAAACTATCCAAAGGAGATCTCTCAAGTTACAGGCTAGGAGACATCGTAAGACAGGTTGAGACAGAGATCAAAGAGGGCTGTAAAGAGGTATGGTTGACATCTACAGATAATGGGTGTTATGGATTTGACATTGGGACTGACTTGCCATCATTGGTAAACGCAGTTGTGGAGATTCCAGAGAATTTTATGATTAGAGTTGGCATGATGAACCCAATGTATATGCCAAGAATCAAAGAAAAGATGGTCAAATCTTTTGACAATGACAAAGTCTTCAAATTCCTCCATATTCCAGTACAATGTGGAAGCGACAAAGTTCTCAATGATATGAAACGAGGGCATACTGCAGGCACGTTTAGAGAGATTGTGAAAAGAGTAAGATCAAGATTTAGCCAATTCACCATTTCAACAGACATCATAGTAGGATTCCCTTCTGAGACAGAAGAAGATTTTCAAAAAACAGTCACTCTACTTGATGAGACAAGGCCGGACATAGTAAATTTATCAAAATACAGTGCAAGACCAGGCACAGATGCTGCCGAATGGAGACAGTTGGACGCTGTAGAAATCAAACGGAGAAGCAAGGTAATTTTTGAGCAGATCAGTAAATTGTCAATTGAGAGTAACAAAAGATGGATCGGCTGGAAAGGCAAAGTATTGTTTGATGAAATGACAGATGAGGGCATTAAAGGCAGAAACTTTGCCTACAAGCCTGTATCTGTAGAAGAAAAGGTAAACATAGGCGAATCATACACAGTCGAAATTACCAATGCAACAATAAAAAGACTGATCGGAAAGATCGTAAGCTAAATTTTTTCGATCTAAAATGAGATTAAAAAAATGTAAGAAGGTTTTTTATTCAAATCAGAAAACAAGAACAGAAATGAGTTTTCAAGTAAAAGAACCAGTTTTGGTTATAGGCTTGGGCGGGGTAGGCTCAAAATTAGCAACCAAGGCAAAAGATCTCCTAAATTCAGATTATCTAGTAATCAGTAATGATATAAGAGATTGTTCAACTGAAAATCAGTCTATTCACGTTTCAACAGGTTCTGTAATTAATCCTTCTGTACAATTAATCAGAGGCTCAACTTATAGCGTTGCCGACAAGATAAAATCAAAGATTTCAGACTATTCAACAGTTATCTTAATGAGTAACTTAGCTGGAAAGGCAGGCTCTGCAATTGCTCCGGCCGTATCAAAGATATGTAAAGAGATGGATGTAGGACTAGTTTCATTTGCAATTATGCCTTTCAAATATGAAAAAGATAGGATTTTCAATTCAGGAATGTCGCTAAAGAGAATCAGAGAAAACTCCCAATGCACAGTTGTGCTTGACAATGATTCACTACTAGAAAGCAATCCAGATCTGAGTCCAAAGGCATGCTATGATATTGCAAACTCGGCAATTATGCATGTAGTAGGATCACTAGGTTCGTCAGAGATTTCAAATGAGACAAACATCATTACAACAAGTAAAGAAAAACAAACCATCGAGGATTCATTAAGAGATTCACTAAAAATGCTGTACGGAAACGCACTTCCAAATTCAGTTAAACGTTCAATATTGTATGTAGTTGGAGGAAGCAACATTCCAGTAGGAATCTTAAATTCAATCACCAATCTTACAGCAGGAATACTAAATGAAAGTAATTCGCAGATAGACATGTCGTCAATTGCTGATGAATCAAAGATTGTAATGTTGTCATCAATTCAAGGAATGACAAAATTCGACAACTACGATCCACTTGGAATAATTCCAGAGGAAAATACGCTTGATTGGTCCACACCAGACTGCAGCATCGAATGTAAATTAGATCTATACCAATTAGAATGAAGGATTATTTGTCTAGAATTAGAAGTTTTGTGAAATAATTATTTTTTCTTTGCCAATTTTTTCTTTGGTGAGTCTTTGGGTGATTTTTCTACCTTAGATTCCTTCTCATCAGTTTTAGATTCTACTTCCTCATATCTAGAGACAAGGATAAAACCATCATCAGTTTTACTCATTCGTACTCTAACTTTTCTTGGAGGACTACGTACTCCTCTTGACCAGATTTGTTGAGATAATTCTTCTTCAATTTTAACAGTTTCAACTTTCATGTGATGACGAGCAAACTCTTTAATCATGTTGATTGCCCTAACTGCCCTATGCTGCGATTGTGAAAGCAATGCCTTTCCCAGATTAATCGTGTAAACTCTTTCCAACTCCTGAGACATCTATCCTACCTCCACATCTGTTGATCTCCAAGCCCTACGTTTTGGATTTGTTCGGACATTTCTCTTTGTCTTGAGAATAATCCAAGCTGGTACCGCAGAAGTTTGTCTAGTCTTTTTCAACAGACGAATCTTTCTTGGGGAAGACTTGCGAGCAGCCATAGATTTTCAGGCACGGAAAGCTCTTTTTAAATGAATCTCAGGATTTCAGGTAACTTTGAATCTGTCTAAGGATTCTGGCAGAAGCTCCCCAGACAATTTGGTTTTGATACTCAAATGTATACATTTCCTGAATAATGTTATGAGCAGGATCAGGATCTCTTGCTCCAGTTTTCAGAAAGGATTCCAAGGGAATATGAAAAATTTTTTCGACCTCACAGTTGGCTGAAAGATGTGGGATTTTATCTATTATCGATACAAAAGGCAAGATCAAAAAACCAGAATTCAGAGTAACAACAGGTTCTAGTTGGCCTATAACCTGATCTCTTGTTACAGTCAATCCAATTTCTTCACTTGTTTCTCGTAATGCAGTTTCTAAAAGATCCGAGTCATCTTCGTCCAATTTCCCACCAGGAAAAGATATCTCACCGGCATGAAATTTCATGTGCCGTGGTTTTTCAGTCATTATAACTATCGGATCATCACCGTAAATTATTACAAGTATGGAAGCTAAACGATATTTGTTACAGGATTGAATATGAGGATTAATCGGAGTTGAAAATACTGACTTTAATTCATCTAAATGCATTTTGTTTCCTCCCAGAATCCCATATCGGTTTTAGTATTCAAAGGTTTTAACCAAGAATAAAAGAAATGAAAATATGACAATAAGGTATGAGGCAAATCCGCCCAAGATCATACCTGACGTGGATACTGATGGGTCTATTCTAAAATTCATAGAAAAGATAAAAATTATTTCAAAAAAATGTGATGCGATTCACCTTACTGAAAATGTATTAGGACATCAAAGAGTATCTCCAATAACTATTGGAAAAAGGATTAAAAAAGAGATTCCAACTTTGCCAATCACTGTAAGCCTGAGAGTTCGTGACAAAAGTAGAGCAGAAATTCTAGAATTTGTGGAGAATTGTATCAGAATTGGTTTTTCAGGAATTCTGGTATTAATGGGAGACCCGTCACAAACAGGAAAACAAGATTCGGGTTTGATTCCAAGCACAGTTGTGAGGGAATTAAGAGAGAAAGGATTTGATTCAAAGATTGATCTGTATCTTTCAATTTCAAACAAGCCAAATTTTTCAAAGATTGGGAAAAAAATACAAGCCAGGCCAAAGGGATTCATCACTCAGGTTATCCAAAATATCCAGCAAGTTCAGAATCTATCAGACAATCTCAAAGGATTCTCAGTAGTTCCAATAATTTTATTTCCTTCTGAAAAAAATGAAAAATCTGCAAAATTTTTGAATTTAGACTTGGCAGCATACAGCCAAGAGTTTGACGAGTTTGTAAAAAAAATACATGCAATTACTGGCGATATTCTAATTACATCCCCAAGTGACTTTGGCGGATTAGATGAGTTCTTAGGAAAAATCAGAATTTAGGCAATCAAATCTGTGCAAAATATGGAGAAAATTGATGTCAATCCAATTTAATCATCTGAGTTTGCAGTCTTGCAGATGTGTATCTTCCCATCTAATGAGAGTGATAAAAAGTCCTCCATTTACGATTTGAATTCAGCATGTTTTGTAATTTTTTTTCGTCAGATAGATTTGCAAATTCTTGTTTCATTTCCTTAAAACGAGATTTGGACATTCTTTATCCTAGTCATAAATTGAAGAGAATGCCGTGCATTATTTCCTACAATGCCAATGCTCGCCTTATTTGCATCAATGTAATCTTTTGATACTTCAGACAAGGTAATCATTTCATCTTTTTATCATGAATGGTTTTTCTAGTAACTGGTTCAGAACCTGGCAGTTCACCGAACTGAATTTTTATGTGTTTATGATGAACCACCCATCCAATTTTACATAATTGCCACTTCAACTGTCACGCCAAGAGTGCAGATACAAACATAAGAGCAAATGCTGAAATCATGAATTTTGCTTTTACGTTCAGTATAGAAGATATTATTTCATTGGATTTAGCCTTTAAGATGACAGATACTAACCTTAACTATAAAACATGAAGCGATCTAGATACTGTAAAATCGTAACTTTTCAGACATGAGAAATTTTCAAAGGATCTTAATAAAAAACTAAAAATACCAGACATGATTATTCTGCAAAAATGGCAGAAGGTAAAGGTTGCATGACATGTACTGCAGAGCATGACGGAAATTTTTACAGATTTTGTAAATGCTCTTGTCATGATAAAGTTACAAGAGAGATTGTAGATCAAGGTGATGTTGAAAGATATGCAAGATAAGACAGGTCACACGGTTCTTGTTACTTGATTCTACAGTACAAAGTATTTTGCTTTTGGATGATGAACAACAATTGCGGCAGTTGACTGTTCAGGAATTATCTGACCAGATTCAGTGAGAGTCATCCCAGATTTTTCAGGCTGTAAAAGTTTCCAGATTAGATGGTGTTGTGCAACATCTGGACAGCTAGGGAATCCCCAGCTATACCTCAACCCACCTTCACTCAGATTTAGTTCAGATTTTATTTTTCTATTTACCCATTCTGCCAAGGCCTCTGCAACTTCAACTGCCAACCCGTGAAGATAGTAAGCATCAGTATACTTGTCTTCTTGGTTCCACTGATCTATTATTTCAGACACTTTGTTGCCAACAGTAACAGATTGAAATGCCACAATGTCGTTTTTCCCAAAATAGTCAGCAAGACACAAATGATCAGGTTTTGTGGAACGTGGAAACTCTAATTCCACATCATCCCCATCAGGATTTTCAACAAGTAATTTCCTGTCTTTGTTGTGGCATTTGAAATAACCATACACGATTTCCGGCTCAAATAATTTCTCCCGAATTATTCGAATCTTCCATTCGGTCAGTAGTTGTTCATGCTCGGATTCAGATTCTGCACCGGTCTTTCCCCTCAACCCCCAAGATAATTTGAAGAGTGATTTTTTGTCAATCATGGTCCAAACTTCATCCATGTTGATTTGATCTAACTTTAGGCGTATTGGTTCTCCGATAATTTTAGGGGTGGGAGGCATGACTGGTTGAACCGCGCTCTTTGGGAGATTGTTCTGATCTATGATTTCAGATAATCTTTCTTTCCAGTTTTCCAGCTTTTCTTTCCAATCAGCCAAGAATTTTTGTTTTCCATCTGAAATCAAGATATCCATTGTCTTAAGACCCTCAAACATAGTATTGCAGTAAAATACGCCTGGTTCATAAATTCCATCCTCCTTTGCAATTCGATTAATGTAGTTGCTATTAATTGCAGCACCGCCGCAAAGAATAGGCACAGTCATATTGTTTTTCCTTGCATGATCTACAAAAAATTTCATCTGTTTTGATGTTGAGACCAGCAATGCTGAAAGACCAACAGCATCGGGTTTTACTTCCTCAATTTTTTCCAGGAATTTCTGTAAAGGAACTTGTTTTCCCAGATCATATACAAAGTAGCCATTATTTTGAAAGATTGTTTTCACAAGATTCTTTCCAATGTCATGAACATCGCCATAAACTGTTCCCAGAACGAGCTTACCCTTACTGATTCCATCTTCCTTGACTAGGTATTTTTCAAGTTCGCCAACTGCTGCCTTCATACATTCAGCAGATTTTAGGACAAACGGTAAAATTAGATCCCCTGCACCAAACTTGTCACCAACTTCCTTCATTGCAGGAAGCAGATCTTCGTTGAGGGTTTTGATTGCGCCATCATGGGTTAATGTCTTTGGAGCATCCAAAGAGAAAATCCCGTCAGCATACTTGATTAATTCGCTTTTTCCAATCTTATCTGCAATTGCAAAGACAACATCATTTTGAATTCCATCTTTTAGTCTATTGATAATTCTGAAATTGGCACGCTTTCCAGGAGGCCATGTTGGGTCAACATCAATTTTTTTTGAGGTAATTCCGATTTGAGGACCTGTATTTTCAAAGTAAGATATCAAATCAGACAGAGCGTTTGGATGAGTGTTAAAGATTAGATCTTCGGCAAGTTTTTTCTCCTTTGAATCAATTTCGCCATAAGGAATTATCTCTTTTGCATTAATGATAGCAGTGTCAAGTCCAGTCTTTACTGCATGGTACAGAAATACAGAATTTAGTATTTTTCTGGCATATGGAGTTAAACCAAAGCTGATGTTGCTAAGACCTAATGTTGTAAACGCGTCAGGAAATTTTTTCTTAACAAGACGGATTCCCTCCAAAGTGTTTTTTCCTGCGTCAAGAAACTCATCCTCACCAGTCGCCAAGGTGAATGTAAGTACATCAAAAATAAACTGTTCAATTTTCAATCCATATTTTTTTCCCGTCTCAAAAAGCAATTCAGCAGTTTCCAGTTTTTCCTGCGGAGTCTTTGCCATACCTTTGGGCCCAATGCACAGTGCAATGGCAGGCAGTCCATACTTTGCCATCACAGGAGCTAGCTTTTCAAATCTGTGTCCATCGCCTTCAAGATTAATGGAGTTAATTATGGGTTTTCCAGGAATTTGTGCAACTGCAGCTTCAATTACTTCTGGATCAGTTGAATCAATCACAAGAGGTGCATCAATTTCTAGACTTAGTTTTTTTACAAGATTCAACATGAACTCACGTTCGTCAGCTCGTTCGGTAGTTGCAACACATACATCAAGACAGTGAGCCCCATCTTCTACCTGAATTCTTCCCAGATCTACCAAGCCGTCATAATCATCATTGAGGACTAGTTCCTTTGCTTTGCGAGAACCTTGAGTATTGATTCTTTCTCCAATTATTAGGGGGGGCGGAATCTGCTTCAGGTCAACTGCCTTTAATGCAGAGCTTACTCTAGGAATGGTCATTGTGTAAGATCAGCATCGTTTTTCTAAATACTTACCCATCTGCAAAATTGGCCTTTTCGTCAATTATTCTCCTGAGGATTTTGAT
>JAOUNZ010000211.1 GCA_029880665.1 Candidatus Nitrosopumilus sp. | reverse complement strand
GCAATATCCTCCATCATTTGCTCTATCTTCATCTGAACGTAAAAGTTTGCTAAATAGTATTGATAATGCAAATGAGGAAATGAGGAGAGATATGGAGAAGAAGATGGAGAAATATGTTCAACAATGTAAAGAAAAAAGAATCAAGGCTGAAGTTATAGTGAAAATTGGTAATGCATCCGAAAATATCTTAAGAGTAGTTAAAAATCAAAAAGTTGATCTTATAGTGATGTCAAAGAGAAGAAAACTAAAAGGAATGAAAAAATTATTGTCATTAGGTAGCGTTTCAAGAAAAATAGTTGAAAATACACCATGTCCTGTACTTTTGATAGATGTTGAGAAATAATGTTCTAGGCATAATTATGGTTTGAACAACAAAAATCCTAAAAGAATACTTAAACCAATAAAAATTGTTATTGTTATGATCATGTGTTGTTGAGCTTTTTCCTTTTCATAAAACTTTCTTGGAGTCACACCTCCAATGAAAAAAACTATCATCATTCCCAATACTAACCCAATAATATTTGCAGCAGTAAGGGTCAATGCACTTGAAAAAATACCCCAATCCCATAACGCTATTCCGATTCCTGAAACAGTTGCAGGAGGTACCAAAGCTGCAGCAATTGCAACTCCAACCAGAATTCCAGGAATGTTGGTAGACATTGCAATCCCTCCTGCCAACCCTAGTGCTATTGCAACTGCTAAAAATACTGGAGATATCTCGGTTCTGGATATGATTTCACTTGTCAAGGGCAAATCTGTGAATTGAATTGCAATTATTGTCAAAAGTGCACCAGTACCAATCACTGCTATTAATAAAATTGAACCAGAGGTTAGCGCCTTAATCATTTTGTCTGTTTTTCCAAGTGCTGTGTTAAAAGAGAAAGCAGAAATTGGTCCAAGTAAAGGTGATATTAGCATTGCACCAATAACTAAAGAGGCATTGTTTGCAAAAAGCCCTGCCACTGCAACCCCTGCAGCAATAACTATCATGAAAAGGAGGTTTTTGTTAAATTTTACATTTGGATCTATTAATGATTCATACTCTTCGATGAGCTTTTTCTTTTTTACTTTGACTTGTTTTGTTTCTAGTTCTTTAGTATAATTTGAAAGATAATCAGACAAGGTTGCTTCAATTGCTAAACTAGTTACATACAGATCTTTACTTCTGGTGTCTATGATTTTGTTTAATTCGTTAGTTAGAGCATTTGCCAATGAATCCGGGCATATTCCCGTATATCGCAGTAATTTTTCATTTTCTGCCATGGTTAATTCGACATGAGATGGGATCTTGTATTTTTTAAAAACATATTCTATGCTCTGACTTTGTTGCTCATAACAGATGACCTCAATTTTTCTCAACTTGCATTTCTAGTATAACTAAGATAATATCTCTATTGTTTGATCTAGAACTTCGTTATATCCAATTCATAATCTATCTTATCAATTGCCTTACACAGTTTTTGTATGAAATATTCAAAATATATTTTTATTATTTTACTATCAATAATGGACAAGTTAAACCATGTAAGAGATAATTTGCCATGCTTTGATGATATTTTTTTTCAGCATGAATAATTTTTGACTGCCCAATAATAACTAGGTCTATCTGCTTTTTCTCAACATATTCAATAATCGTTTCTGGAACAAATGATGATTTTAGAATGGCATGTTTAATTGGTTTTTTTAATTCTTTATTTTGGGATTTGATTCTTTTTATTTTTTCTTCAATGATTTTCTTTTGTTCTTCAAATTTCTCGTTTTTATCTTTCTTAAAAAATGCTATAACTGATTGATCTTCAATACAAGTAATTAGTGTAATTTCTCCATCTGTTTTTTTTGCAAATTTTATTGCAGCTTTTAGTCCTCTTTCTGCACCTGTTGTTGCATTGTATGGAACTAAAATATTCTCAAAATTAAAATCTTGACTCATTTTACAATCTTACACTGTCTCTAAATTTAAACTGTGGTTAGTTCTAAAATTTATTTATTCTCAAAATTGGTTCATGGTGTATAAATTAAATCTTGAATGAATCTAGAAAAATACTGCTGAGTGTTGACTCACTTCATCTAAATACTGTTTAGATTCATCTTCTTTATGGAATATCCTGTTTTTGCTGACGAAAATGGTATAAATTTAAAACCTGAAAAAATGGAAAAAGAAAAACTCTATCATTGTATTTTTAAGAATAAGGCAATGCTGATCTTCAAAGATTCTCAAGATGTTCTGAATTGTTATGAAATTGAAGAAACAGATCTAGTCGACAAAATTAGAAAATGTGGTAATAACGATGATCTTGAAAAAATATTTGATGATTATCTTAATGGAAAGACCTGAAAAATTAAATAAAAGCCAAAGAGAATTTTGTTGTAATAGGAATTAAAAT
>JAOUNZ010000045.1 GCA_029880665.1 Candidatus Nitrosopumilus sp. | reverse complement strand
CCAATTACATTTGTCGCAAGACTTGTGCCGGGGTCGCCTAGCCTGGTAGGGCGCGCGCCTGGAAATTATTAACCATAAAGCGCGTTCTCGCAAGGGAACGGGAGTTCAAATCTCCCTCCCGGCGCCTTCAATATATTAAGACTACAATGTATCGAAATTTGTGAAATTCTCTCCTTGATATTGTATTTTCTATTGTTCAAAACTTGAGTGATCTTTCTAAAACTAAGATGAGGTATAATTCTTAAAAGTTTTATTGATGTTTCCTAGCCTGAAGATATGGGTCTGTTTTCACGAAAGAAAGAGATGATGATAGGCAATATTTGTCCAAAATGCAACATGAAATTCTCAGATTCTGACAGAACCATGCGTCATATTGTAAAGGCTCATCAATCAAAGAAAAAATTTGAATGCAACTCGTGTGGATCTTAAAATAACTAAGATTGCATTGAAACTTAAGACCAGCAACGGTTAGTTGTTTGGTGACAGTTCCAACACTTGTTTTGTATGTTGAAAAATACTATTTAGCCAATACTGAGAATTTACATGAATAAATTCTTCGTGTCGGTTATATTCCAAAACGAACTTATGCAATCATGCAATGGTGCATTGTTTATCGTTTACCAGACCATAAACTTCCCTAGAATTAATGCATCCATCTATACCAAATAGGAGTCTTCATTGGCACCATTGCATTCTCTTATTACCTCACAATCTTCAAAAATAATGGCTACATTGGAAAGTATTATGATGTTCTTACTGTGGATGCCTATTGAGATCAAAATTTTGATCTAAAATTGAAATATGGGTTACAGATTATAAGATCAGAATCTGTTATGTGAAAATGTTTTATACCAGTCTTATTCTGCAGATTTATGAAATGTCAATGCAATACCAATAGATTGTGCATGTGTCATTACTTGGCAAAATACCCTGACTCAATAAAGCCAAAAAACTGAGTTTTCTCAGGTCATCTGATTTTTATAATTTCTCTATGATGCTTGCAAATTTCCACGGCCCGCATTGTGCACTTAGATCATCACTTTTTAGCAACCCTGCCGTGTTTAGATGGTTTACAATATGTGCTGAAAATGGCAATGCTCCGGTTGCCCCTGGTGAATTATAATTTAAAATGTGAAACGACATGTCGCCATCAATTAAAATTACATCTGAAACAAACTTCCCATTATCATCAATAACTGACGATCTGATTCCTGCAGTGCCCTTTTCTGTAATTTTGTCTGCATCAATTTTTGGCAAGAATCTTTTTACTCTCTTAACCATCACAGATTTTGACATTAATGATCGTATCTCATTCACTGCAAGTTCCTGAAACTGTTTGTCAAAAATTGTTTTTCTTGCACCCGAGCCAAGCATTTCTAACATCTTTGGAATGATCTCCCTAATGTTTTCTGTTTTGTTGTATCCATATGGGCTAAATACTGGAACAGCGTTTGGACCAATCTCACAACTACCGTCTACTCTGATAATCCAGTGTGGATCCAAAAATGGGTATTCTGGAAATTCAGGAACAGAATACACACTTGTTTTAGTCAAGTTATGATATTCTTTTGGCGCTCTCCAATACTCGCCTCTAAAATGAACGTCTGTGAATTTTTCTGCAACCTCTACATCATGTGCAATATTTATCGCTTCGCCCCCTGCAGCATTAATTAGAAATTTTGCACATATTTCATGTTCTCCATCTAGTGTGATTTCCCACTTGCTGTGTTCTTTTTTTATTTTAGTAACTCTTGTGTCCAAAATGAACTTTGTACCGCCAGCCTTGCTGTCTTTCATTATAGAATCTGTAAATATGGAATAGTCTGCAGATCCGTCTTTGTAAACATAAAGTGCGGCTTCACATTTTATTTCAGGCTCTATTTTTTTCAGTTCTGTATTGCTCATTAATTTTACATCTTTGTCCTCCAGACCATTTTGTTTTCCCCATCTGAGATATTTCTCAAGAACTTTGATTCCCTTTTGATCAAGTGCAACTTCAATCACTCCATCTTTTTTAAAAGGCAAACCCCGTAAAGCCGCATACTCCTCCCACATCTCGTATCCGTGAAATGCAGCTTTTGCAAACAGTTTTTTCTTTTCAGGATCATATAGATACGGAGCATGAACTTTTCCAGTGTTTCGTCCACTGGTATGAAATGCGACCTTATGCGCTTGCTCTATGACAGCTATTTTTTTTGATTTGTTCAGACATGACAAATAGTATGAGATCGAAGTTCCAAGAATGCCCCCTCCGATAATTACTACATCAAAGTTATGTGCCAAAATATTTCAATATCATTTCATTTTGGTTGATATTAAATTGAATGTGCGGCAATCAAGATTAATATCTGATAAAATTTCAACTCAAATGTGCTACCTGATCAATGCTCTGTTTTAGAAGAAGGAAAACAATGTGTTAATCCTCCTGAATTTATCGTCTCTATTGTTTCTGATGATGATGAATATATGGTTGGGGTGACGTGCCAGAAACACAAACAAATTGTATCTGGCAAAGTTGGACTTCTACAAAATGAGGGAAAGATTCGTGATGGCAAAATCAGTTTTTCACCAGTAAAATCTGTTGGAACAGACTGCATTCATGGCGATGCCGATGATTTTATCCAAATTGGCATGAATCCCACTAAAAATTAAAACAATATTTTCTCTAATCAAAAGAAAATTTAGTTCTGAAATTAAACTGCATAATTGTGCCATGCGTGAAAAAGAACTATTCTAACCGTGCAACACATTCTAATCGTCAGTCACAACAAACAAGAAACTGTGTAGATGTGTTTTGGGAATCCAAAGAAACACTCAAGTTATTTAACAAATTTATGTCTAGACCATGATTAAAAAATATGAATAAACTCAGCCCTATTTTTTCTAAGGCATGTGATGAAATCACTCGAAACCTTTTAACAATTAATGAACCTAGTAAAAAACAAGTAAAAGAAGAAATCGTAAAAATTTGTACAAAATATGCCCTAGATAGAATTCCTAAAAATTATGAAATACTATCAGTGGTAAAAAAAGAGGATTTTGATAAACTGAGAAAAGTGTTGATCAGAAAACCCGCAAAAACTGCATCAGGAGTTGCAGTTGTTGCTCTTATGCCAAAACCATATGCCTGTCCACATGGAAGATGCACTTATTGTCCTGGAGGAATTGAGTTTAACTCTCCAAATAGTTACACTGGGAAAGAACCCTCCTCACTTAACGCAATTGAGAATGAATTTGATCCTAAATTGCAAATCATGTCAAAAATTGAAAAACTGATTGCATTTGGACATGATCCATCTAAAATGGAGATTGTGATTGTTGGTGGGACATTTCTATTTATGCCAAAAGACTATCAGATTAATTTCATCAAATCGTGCTATGATGCTCTAAATGGAATGGACTCAAAAGATCTAGAAGAAGCCAAATCCAATAACGAATATGCATTGATAAGAAATGTGGGATTTACAATCGAAACAAAACCAGACTATTGCAAAAAAGAACATGTTGATTTGATGTTGAGCTATGGAATCACTAGAATAGAAATCGGTGTGCAATCATTGCAAGAACGAGTTTATGAATTAGTAAACAGAGGTCACAATTACAATGACGTAGTGGAATCATTTCAGATTTCAAAAGATGTAGGATACAAGATTGTTGCACACATGATGCCAGGTTTACCCACAATGACGCCAGAAGAAGACATTGCAGATTTTAAAAAATTATTCTCAGATCCACAATTATGTCCAGACATGCTAAAGATCTATCCTTCGTTAGTTATTGAAAATACTCCACTTTATGAAGAATACAAGCAAGGAAAGTACCGCCCATACTCTGATGAAGACATGATCAAAGTTCTAACAGAAGCAAAAAGAAATGTTCCAAAATGGGTCAGAATAATGCGAGTTCAAAGAGAAATCTCACCAAACGAGATTATTGCAGGTCCCAAATCGGGCAATCTTAGGCAGATTGTTCATCAGAACCTGGCAAAAAAAGGACTTTCATGTAAATGCATACGATGTAGAGAAGCAGGCCTCTCAAACAAAAAATCGGATATAGGATCTGTAAAACTAAACAGAATAGATTATGATTCCTCAGGAGGCAAAGAAGTCTTTCTCTCTTATGAAGACAAAAATGAATCGATATATGGATTTTTGAGATTAAGAAAACCAAGTGATGATGCACATAGAGATGAAATCAATCAGAATACTTGCATCGTAAGAGAGATTCATGTTTATGGAAAGTCCTTAAGGCTTGGAGAAAAAGAGGAAAGCGAGATACAACATTCAGGATTGGGAAAAAGTCTGATGAAAGAAGCTGAGAAAATATCAAAAGAAGAGTTTGATGCCAAAAAAATTCTAGTAATCAGTGCAGTCGGAACAAGGGAATATTATCAAAAATTAGGGTATTCGTTATATGGGCCATACATGGCCAAGACATTAGACTAGTAAGATGTCAGGACAAGAAATTCTTGGTAAGGGAACCTGGATTGACAAGTTGGCTTCGGAATTACTTCAAAGAGAAAAAACACTTGGAAGGAGTATGGATCTATTAAGAGTTGAAAGTGGTCTTGGTGCGTCAGGAGTACCACACATTGGAAGTCTTGGAGATGCAGTAAGAGCTTACGGTGTCAAGTTGGCATTAGAGAACTTTGGCTATAAATCAGAACTAATTGCTTATTCGGATGATCTTGATGGACTAAGAAAAATTCCAGAAGGATTTCCAGATTCGCTAAAAGAGCATCTGGCAAAACCTGTTTCGTTAATTCCTGATCCATATGGATGTCATGATTCATACGGTATGCATATGAGTAGTATTCTTCTAGATGGACTAGATAAAGTAGGAGTGAAATTTGAATTCAGGAGAGCGGTTGACACCTATAAACATGGATTACTAAAAGAGCAAATTCACACCATATTACTAAACAGTGCAAAAATAGGCGAAAAAATTTCAGAATTGGTAGGACAAGAAAAATTCCAAAGATATCTGCCCTATTTTCCGGTTTGTGCAAATTGCAATCGACTTTACACAGCTGAAGCCACTGAATACATTGCAGGTGAAAGGAAAGTCAAGTACAGATGTCATGACACAGAAATCAGCTCAAAAATAATCAAAGGCTGCGGCCATGAAGGCGAGGCAGATATCACAAAAGACCTTGGAAAACTTGCCTGGAAGGTGGAGTTTGCCGCAAGATGGTCCGCATTTGATATTAGATTTGAAGCATATGGAAAAGACATCATGGACTCGGTAAAAGTCAATGACTGGGTAGCAGATGAAATCCTACAATTCCCACACCCGCATCATGTAAAATATGAAATGTTTTTAGACAAAGGTGGAAAAAAGATCTCAAAGTCATTAGGAAATGTAATTACGGCTCAAAAATGGCTAGAGTTAGGTACTCCAAAATCAATTCTATTATTATTGTACAAGAGAATTACCGGTGCAAGAGAATTAGGGTTTGAAGACATTCCATCGCTAATTACGGAATACAATGAACTTGAGGATATTTATTTTGGAAGAATCAAAGTAGATAATCAAGCAAAACTAACAAAATCAAAAGGGCTTTACGAGTATGTCAATCTACTAAATCCTCCGAAACAACCAAGCACGCATGTTAATTACAGGCTTTTAATGGAGTTGACAAAAATATTCAAAGAAAATAGAGATGAAAGAGTAATGAAAAAATTATTAGATTATGGAGTTATAAAAAATCCTGAACCTGAAATTGAAGAACTAATAAGACTTGCAGGAAATTTTTCAGATGAATTTGATCAGCAAGAAAAAACTCAGGTAAATTTACAGAACAACGAAAAAAAGGCCTTGAAAATTTTAGTTGATGCATTAAATACCGATGAAAAACTAGAAGACATTCAAAATACAATATATCAAACTGCCAAATCAAATGATGTTGAACCAAAAGACTTCTTCAAGATATTGTACCAAATTATTCTTGGCACCTCAAGAGGGCCAAAGATTGGACCATTCATATCAGATATTGGAAGAAAACAAGTAGCAAAAAAGCTATCAGAGTACACATAGTCATGGTTCACGGAGAACATAACAAAGCAAAAAATAATGGAAGTTTTGCAATGATAATTTTTGGAGCATTATTGCTGTTTCTTGCCCCAAACATCTACCAAGATATGCGTGAATTGGGCACAATAGCATTGCTTGGTGGGATTATGATAGGCGGAGTTGGGTTTTATTTGAAATTTTTCAGAGCACGTGTAAAGCAAGAATAAAGAAAGGTTCATCTTTTGGAAAAATGTGACTAGAAGCATGGGATTGTTTGGAAGGAAGAAAGAGGAAGAAAAGATATCTGAAAAAAGCGATGAGCTTGTACTAAAAAATGCTCTTGAAACAGAAGTAGAAAATCTGCAAAAAGAGTTCAGAACAAAACAAGAGGATCTTAATAATATCACAGAAAAGATCAAGACTGTAAAAGAAGAATATGATTCCACAGTCAGCAGTTTGATGTTGGTAAAAAAAGAATTCAATCAAAAAAAGATGGAACTTGATGTTGCCCAAAGAGAATACCGCGAAATCAACGAAAAAATAAAACATTCCAGGCAAATCAAAGATTCAAAAATAACCGAGCAATTTAATAAAACAAATGAAGACCTGGCAAAGAAAACACAAGAGTTGGAGGAATCTGCAAGAAAATGTGATGAGATCAAAGAGCAAATAATGCAAGAACAATCCACATTACACGATATCAGAAAACAGCAAATTGAAGTAGAAAAGGAATTAGAAGAAGCAAATTCAAGATTATACAATGCAAAAGATGAATTGAGCAAAAAAGATCACTTGCAAGATGCAAGTATTCTTACACCTTCCGAGAAAAAATACATTCAGGGTGAAAATAGCAATCAAAAAAGCTCCGCAGGAATCATAGAGGCTGCAAGTGCAGTCGTTGGTTCGTTAAAATCAAAACTCAACATGACACAAAAAGAATTGGAAGCTATTCAATCATTATTGGAAAAAGAAAGAGAAGAGCATGAAAAAACTAAACAAGAATTGGAAAAATTAAAGAAACAAAAGTCCATAGAACAATCATGAACTTTCAAAGTGTTTTTTCCATTTTGACTTGATTTCTTGCTCTGATGCCCCCATGTCATACAATGGCGAAGTTATTTTAGATACTTCTGAAACATCAATCAAAACAATTGATTTGATTGAGCTCTTGACATTCTGTGATCTATAGAAATTCAAAATATCGTCATATAGTGAGTCTTTTTCAAGAATCTTGGCTTTGCCTT
>JAOUNZ010000210.1 GCA_029880665.1 Candidatus Nitrosopumilus sp. | reverse complement strand
ACTGGTACTTGACCAGTTACTGCAACCATTGGAGAAGAATCAGCTTGAGCTGTTGCAATTCCTGTCAAGATGTTAGTAGCACCAGGTCCCGATGTTGCAAAACAGACACCCGGTTTTCTACTGACTCTACCAAAACCATCTGCCATATGAGCAGCGGATTGTTCATGTCTTGTCAAAATATGTCTAATATTACATCTTGCAAATTCATCATACATTGGAAGATTTGCACCGCCAGGTAATCCAAATACTTCTTTGACACCTTCTTTTTCCATTGCAACCATCAATGCCTTTGCACCAATCATTTTTTCCATTTTACTCATCAAATCAATCTCCATAATTTTAAGCTAGTAAATTTAAGCACACGTTATAGTAAAATTACAGGAGACAGATAATTGCTAAGAAATCCAGTTAATGTGTTACGCATCAAAATCAAAAAAAATACCAATCGATAACTAATAAAGATTCTCTAAAAAGTAAATCATAGTTTTATTTGTAAGCATGCATAAGACTTAAACCGAGAATTTCCATATGCTGAATGATTGGTTTGACAGATAATGAAGAAATCATAAAAATTATCGGATCATTATTTGAAGCAGGAGTGACAAAGGATTTAGGCATTCTAAAAGACATTCACCTAAACGACCCTAGATTTTCAGGCTTTAGTGATTTACCACCTTACGATCTTAAAGATTATCAGAATACAATTGAGTTAGAAGAGTTAAGATTTGTAAGCATATCAGACTATACTTATGAAATCAAGAATCCAAAGATCAGCATATTTGGAGATACAGCAGTTGTAGCTTTTGAATTAATTCAGAATGGAATGTTAGTAGACACTAAAGCGTATACTGGAGAGTACATGAGAATTCATGGACGAGCGACATTTGTGCTAGTCAAACAAACAACATGGAAAATCGCACACATTCATCTATCAAAAATCAATTGATTATTTCTATTTCTATATAGAATTTGATTTGTTTTGATTAGGATTGTTTGGTTTCTTTGATTTGTTTTGATTAGGATTGTTTGGTTTCTTTGATTTGTTTTGATTAGGATTGTTTGGTTTCTTTGATTTGTTTTGATTAGGATTGTTTGGTTTCTTTGATTCCTCGTTAACCAGTTTTTGGTACAGTTTGAAGGCTTGATCAACATTTGAGTTTCCATGTACAATTGATCTTACTGCACGAATCATTGCAACTGAGTGATCTGATTGCCAGATGTTTCTTCCCATGTCAACACCGACAGCACCTCCTTTGATTGCATTAAATGTTAACTGTAAAGCATCGCGTTCAGGAATCTTTTTTCCACCTGCAACAATGATTGGGACAGGACACGATTGAACAACTTTTTCAAAATTGTCACAGTAGTAGGTTTTTACAATGTGAGCCCCTTGTTCTGCTGCAACTCTGCATGCAAGTGAAAGATATCTTGCATCTTTTCCAAGTTCTTTTCCAACTGCAGTTACGGCCAAAACTGGAATTCCGTATTGCTCAGCTTCGCTTACTAATTTTCCCAAATTTACAATGGTCTGGTATTCATATTTTGATCCAACAAAGATAGACATTGCAAGTGCACTTGCGTTGAGTCTAAGTGCATCCTGAATCGAGACAGTGATATCTTCTTGAGATAAATCCTCGCCAATAATACTAGAACCACCGGAAACTCTCAATACCATTGGAGTGCTAGTGGTTGCAGAAACAGATGTCCGCTGAACTCCACGAGTGACCATCAAAGAATCACAGTATTTCAAAAGAGGTGCGATGACTTTTTTTGGGTTTTCTAATTTTTCAGTTGGACCAAGAAAGTATCCATGGTCTACGGCAAGCATGAGTGCTCGGTTATTGTGTGGTTTAATTATACTGGATAATCTGTTTTGCAATCCCCAATCCATATGTCTTCGTTTTTTTTTGGAATTAGATACCTTTCTTAAGCCTTTCTCATTTTGTGATAATTATTTTCATTGCATTATCACCTGTACGTGCATGATCAAATGCTTTTTGGGAATTATTTATGGAGTAAGTATGAGTGATTAATTGATCGACATTAATCTGAGAGGACTCTATTAGATTCAATGCTTCAGCAGTGTCTTTATCAGATGCAGCATAGCTAGTAACTAGAGTAATCTCTTTAGAGTAAACCAAACTCATATCCAAATTTATCATTGCATCTTTTGAAGGAACACCAAACATCATGACAGAGCCTCCCTTGCGAACCATTCCAATTGCATCATCTAGTGCATTAAGACTACTTGTAGATACAATTGCCACATCTACACCTAATCCATTGGTATAATCTAGAATCTTTTGTTTTCTATTCACATCCATAGAATTAATCGACTTTGTAATGTTGAATTTTTTTGCAAAATCTAATCTAAATTCATTTACATCAAAACAA
>JAOUNZ010000209.1 GCA_029880665.1 Candidatus Nitrosopumilus sp. | reverse complement strand
TAGGAATTACTAGAGAAGAATTAATTGATGTTGGGATTTTGATTGGTACTGATTTTAACCCAAACGGATTTGAAAGAATTGGTCCAAAAACGGCAATAAAGTTAATCAAACAATATTCAAGATTAGAAGACATCCCTCAAATTCAAGAACAATTGCAAGAGATAGACTATGATCAGATTAGACAGATATTTTTAAATCCCAAAGTAGCTGATGTTGACGAGATAATTTTCAATGAAGTAGAGTATGAGAAAATCACATACTATCTTGTAAAAGAAAGGAATTTTTCGGAAGACAGAATCCAATCCACTCTGAATCGATTAAAAAAAGCATTAGAAAAAAAGAGTCAAAATTTAGATCAGTGGTTTTGAAGATTCCAATTTAATAACTAGTTAATCAAATTACAGAAAATGCCTCAAACAGAAGCAAGAAAAATATTAAAAGATGCCCCTGTCATGTGGAGAAGGATAAATTCCATAGGGATCATTCTAGATTGTAATTCCACATATGCGACAAATCTAGGATACGCCAAATCAGAGATTATAGGTAAACCAATTTTTGAACATGTGCCAAAAGAATCATGGGAAATAATGAATGACTCACTCAAAACATGGTTTGCCACAGGGAAAGTAATGAATAGGAAGATCACATTCAGAAAACAAAACGGAGAGACATTTCCAGGAATACTTCAGGCCACAAGCCTTTATGACGAAAACAATAATCTGCTTGGAAGTAATACTGTGATTTTTGATCTGACACAAATGAATGATGAGAAAATTTCAGAGTATGAAGAATTTTTTAAAGAGGCAAACAGCAGGCTAGACAAGATAAAAGAAAAAGAATACAGTTTGTGGGATGAAAACTCAAGATCAGAATATGATGGACTCAAGAAAATGTTTGAAATGCTTTCTGTCACAAACTTGAAGGAATTAAAATGAGAATAAATAAAAATCATCAGGGTTTTATTCACTTGTGGGACACAACATTCAATGTCCTCTGTGAGTGGACATTACTTGCAATCAAGGAAAGACAAATACCGCCACATGATTTCAAGCAAGATACAGAATTCTTATGAAAATACTCTGAATCGACATCCAAGATCAAAACATGGTTTGTTTACATCCATACATCATTAGATTTGTTTTTGATAGATCCAAGTTTACAATACCTGATAAGCGATTATTTTTCAATTTCGAACAAAAGTTCAATGAATTGAAAATATGTGATTGTTTGAAAAGTTTCATTCAATCTTCAATTGATCCGCCTTGACCATACAAGATAGGCATGGTGTATGTACTAGTGATATTTTCAACATGACGTAATGTTTCTATTATTTTGTCTAGCCCTGATTCTGCATCATGATGAACTTTGAGAAAAATATCATATTTACCCCAAATACCGTTCACTTCAATGACATTATCCATACTTTTCAAATGAACGATGATTTCTTTTTCATGGCCAGGCTCGCACGTCAGTAGAATGTAAGTTTGCATTTCTTATTACCATACACATATCAGAGATATAACTAGTCGGAATTTTTTGAAGAGTTATAGTGCCATTTTGAACATAGTGGTCAAATTACGCTCTTTCATAAAAGATGGGTCTTGATTCTGAAAGTTAATTTTTTCGGAAATTCTCTTCATCAGGTAAATGGCAATCTTATAGAATATTGACCACATCTGACTATTTTGATTTGAATCATAGATTCTAAGCAGTAATGTCAAAAGCCATTTTGTGTTAGGATAGTGTTCTGAGATATAATCTAACAAATACTCTTTAGAATTATTGATTTTATAACGAAGGTGATCAAGGGTTTCAATTTCTAAGGCATATCCAGTTTGCACGATTTCAATTTTCCCTTTCCTCATCGCATGTAAGACATCATCAAGATGATTATCAGAATCAATTACATTTACACATCTTCCAAGTGTGGACAAAACATGAGAGTCACTGCCTGCAACTTGAATCATGTTATTATCAAGCGCAAATTGAGTTGCACGTGCATTTGAGAGAATATCTACATTATTACTATTAAAAACCTCAACCATATCACATTTTTTTGCGCTATCACGAAGTGCGTCTAATAAGCTAAATGGGTGAGGGGCAGATGAAACACCATCTTGATCTTTAACTTTATCAAGTACTTCTTCAAGAGAAATTCCTGCCGGAATTTCACTGTGAATTCCATATGCTAAGATATGGGCACCAGTATCAATGGTAATTTCTTCTGCAGGGAAAACATCGATGTTTTTGAATTTTGCATGACTGTTTTTATATTCCAATAATTGATGGTACCCATCAAGAGTGTTATGATTTGTTACAAAAATTGCATCTAATCCTAAATGGTAGGATCGTTCTAATTGATCTCTGATTGAAACATTACAATCATATGGCGGCTCTTCATCCCCAA
>JAOUNZ010000208.1 GCA_029880665.1 Candidatus Nitrosopumilus sp. | reverse complement strand
TCTGGAGGCCCCTAGCGTGAGTTTACCGAAATAGGCGCCGCCGCGGGAAGGGCCCGGGGTCTAAGCGTATGAAAACAGAGGGGTTAATGAGGGCGCGAAGGGCAAGGTTGTGTATACACTAACTATTTCCAGCGCCATGGAGGCGAAATGAGGACGCCGCACTCGTAACCAACTCAATATCTTGCGATTCAGCGACAAGAAAATACCTTGACTTGTGGCTTTGGAAGATGTATACACTAACTCATGGCGTCCATGCAACGCACCTACGTCAAGGGAAACCCCTACTGGAGGATCGTCCAATCCAAGAGGGTCAACGGAAAACCACGGCCCATCGTCCTCGCCCACCTCGGCAGGGTCGAGAACATCCTGGCCAGGTGGCAAGGCACCGAGGCCCTCAAGCTCCTCTCACGAGCTCATGGTGCCGTCGCTGCCCTGTACAAACTGGCCGATAAGCTCGATGTGGTGGGTACCATCGACCGGCAGCTGGCGGTCACCGGACGCCATGTCCGACGCCCCAAACCAGGAGTGCGCTACAAACCAAGGCGCAACGACGGCCTGTCCGTAGGCCAATCCCTACTTCTCGCCGCCATTGGCCGAGCCTGCCACGCCACAAGCAAACGCTCCTTCGCACGATGGGCACAGACCACCACCTTGGGAGAACTCGTCTCGGTCGACCTTGACCGACTCACCTCCCAGCACTTCTGGGACCAGATGGAACAACTCCCAGTCGAAGCTATCGCTCCCATCGAACGCGAACTGGTCCAGCGAGCCATCAAACTCTTCGACCTGCCCCTGGACACCCTGCTCTACGACGCCACCAACTTCTTCACCTTCATTGCCTCGACCAACGACAGGCCCAAGCTGCCCGCCCGGGGACACAACAAGCAGAAACGTCATGACCTGCGACAACTCGGGGTTGCCCTGTTGTGCACACGGCAACACGGAATCCCTCTCTGGCACCAGCTCTACGCAGGTCAGGTGCCCGACGCCAAGTTCTTTCCCGAGGCCATAGGCGCTCTGCGCCAGCGCCTGGTCGCACTGGAACCCAACCTCGAATCCCTTACCCTCGTCTACGACAAGGGCAACGTCTCGCGTGCCAACCAAAAGCTCGTAGATGACGCGCCTTTCCACTATGTCGCCTCCGTGTCCGCCTACAGCCAACGCAAGCTCATCAACGAGGCCAACCCCAAAATGCAGGCGGTAGAAGTCGACTCCGAGGAAAAGGTCTTGGCCTATCGCACACGAAAAGTCATCCTGGGAGCCGAGCGGACTGCCGTCGTTCTCCGATCAGAATGCCTGCTCGACGGGCAAAAGCGCGGCGTGCTCCAGCATGTCGCTTCTGCCTTGCGATGGTTCGATCGACTGGACCAGACGCTCAACCGTGGCAAGCAGAAACGAGATCGGGCCCGAATTCAACGCGACATCGAGACCAGACTCATGGGGCGACAGAGTCTGAGCCGGGTCATGCGTTTCCAACTCCACGACAACAACGGCAAACTCTCGCTCGACTACGGCTTTGACCAAGAAGCCTTCGACGACCTGGCCAAGAACTGGCTCGGGCGCCTCGTGCTCATCACAGACCACGACGACTGGTCCACCGCCGACATCATCCGAGCCTACCGCGGACAGTCACACGTCGAGGCCGTCTTCGCCCACCTCAAAGATCCCGTCCACATCGCACTGCGCCCACAGTTTCATTGGACAGACCAAAAGCTCCACGTACACGTCATGGTCTGCCTCATGGGGTACCTGCTCGCTCGCCTGCTTCATCTGCAAGCCCAACGCACCTCGGGATACCCACACTGCATCGAGCGCCTCCTTGAAGACCTGGGAGAAGTCCGACGCGTTACCGTCGCACGCCGCACTGGAAACAAGGGACGCCTGAGGCTGTCTCAACAACTCGAGGACTGCCCACCGAAACTCGAAAGCTTGCTCGAGAACCTGGGAGTCAAGATCGCCGGTTAGTCTATACAACCACTCAAGGCTATCCACATGACAGTCAATCGTTTACAAGCGTTTCGCTCGTGTCGTCGGTAAACTCACGCTAGGCTCGGAAAGCCGTGCCCCTGACAAAGTCGCAGGGGCCGTGGATCGAAATCAGAGCCGAGCCCGTGGACGACGCGCCGACACCTCAGCCCGAGCCGTCACCGTAGCTTTCCACCGGCGGGCAGGCACAGGCGAGATGGCGGTCGCCGTAGGCGTTGTCGATGCGGCCGACCGCAGGCCAAAACTTGTGCTGCCGGGTCCAGGCGGCGGGGTAGGCCGCCTCGCGGCGGGAGTAGGGCCGCTCCCAGACGTCCGCCGTGACCTGCTCGGCGGTATGCGGAGCACCCTTCAGGACGTTTTCCCGGCGATCGGCGCGCCCCTCTTCGATGGCCCTGATCTCGCTGCGGATGGCGATCAAGGCGTCGCAATAGCGATCGAGC
>JAOUNZ010000207.1 GCA_029880665.1 Candidatus Nitrosopumilus sp. | reverse complement strand
AAATAACTATTAAAACAAAGGATAATGAAATGCAGCATCTAATGCAACCGCAACAAAAATTATTGTCAGATAAGGAGCGGTAACTTTGTATGCTTTCCAAGCAAATTCAGACGTAGGGATCTTTGTCAGTTTGTAGTGGTAAACAAGCATTAGTCCTCCAGAGACTGCAGCAATAACAGTATAAACAATCCCCATTCCGTCGGGAATAAATGAGAGTATTAATGAATAAGGAATCAAAATAATCGTGTTTCCTAAAATAAATTTGGATGTCTTCTGCATGCCAATAACAACAGGCAGCATGGGTACACTTGCTTGTGCATATTCGTCTTTGGTCTTCATTGCAAGACACCAAAAGTGTGAAGGAGTCCACACAAAAACTAGAAATCCAACTAGGAATCCTAGTAAGTCTATGTCACCAGTAGCTGCTGCCCATCCAGCCCAGGCTGCAGCACTTCCTGCAATTCCGCCAATTACAATGTTTGAAGTGTGTCGACGTTTCAACCATACTGTGTAAATTATAACATAAGAGAAAATTCCAACTGCAATAAAGAAAGCAGATACTATATTGAGTGCAAAAAAGCCGTAAATTACAGAAACACAACTTACAATCAAACCATATAATAAAACATGTGATGATTTCATTCGTCCTGAAGGTATTGGTCTTTTACTGGTTCTTGTCATTTTGGGATCAATGTCTTTATCATAATAATGATTGAGGGCGCTAGATCCGGCGGATGCCAATGCTCCTGCAACAATAATGTGTAGATAATCCAGGTATTCTAGTTCAGGCGTACCTGTAGCCAGTTTACTTGCAGCATACATAGAAGTGACTGCAGTAATCACTAAAAGAACTACAATTCTTGGTTTGGATATCTCCAATACTTCATTAAATCCCAATCTCATTCTATCCAATGACAAAGCCATTTAATTTCTTCGTCATCTAGATCCATGGCATTGCAAAAGGAATAAGTATTCAGAATAATCAGCTATTTTAAATGAGTAACTGGGACCTCATGATGCCGGGAATGGGATTAACAGCCATAGGCTTGGCTGGACTCACATTATCATATGCAGGTATTGCACATACATTCATTGATGGAATGCATGCTTTGACAGGCCTTACGATGTTTGTAGGATTGATTTTCTTATCAGCAGGTATCTTAGATGGAGGTATTTCTACTAGTAACAGAGCCAAGGCAACAACTTTGGTAATTTTGTCAATAGCGTTAGGATTTGGGACTTTTGCTTTAACCATGAACACATCAAATTATACAATTACTTTAGCAGGAATATTAATGGCAATTGCGTTTCCATCAATCATAATTGCATATCTTGCAATGAAACATCCAGCCATTGTAAAACCAGTTGGATCTATTGTTGGAATTGCAGCAGCCACTGGAATTATCATGTGGGTGGCGTTTGGATTTGTATCTCCTGACACATATATCATACCACAACAAGTTGAAAGCCCTGAAGAAGTGGTAGAGAACATACCAGTAGGACCGATATTTGCAATCAAAATTCTTAAAGACTCTACCAAACAAGGAAATCCAGACTATGATCCTGATGTTGCAAAAGTCCCACAAGGACATACAGTGGAATGGACAAATGAAGATTCACTTGTACATACAGTAACCAGTTCAGAAGGATTTGGAGAAATATTTGATTCAAGCATAATTGATGTGGGCGGAGTCTTTACATTAGATACCACAGGTTTAGAAATCGGTGAACATGAGTATGTGTGTAGTTTACATCCGTATATGATTGCAACATTAATCATCGAAGAACCAAAAGAACCAGTCAAGGTCATAATTCCAGATGGAGCAGCAGTACCAGAAGACGGAAAAATATACTACGACCCGCAAACAATTGAAGTGACAGTTGGTACGACAGTTGTATGGGAGAATCTTGACAATACAGTACACACTGTGACGTCCGGAACTCCAGATGTTGGAGGAGACGGAACGTTTGATTCAGAAATGATGAATGCTGGAGACACATACAAGTTCGCATTTACCGACGCAGGAAGTTATGATTACTTTTGCATATTCCACCCTTGGATGGTAGGAGCAGTTAACGTAGAATAAATTTGCAGAAAATCACACTTAAAGAATCAGATAAAAAAGTACTGTCAGAACATTCAGAAAATCAAAAACCTAACGAGGCATGTGCCATTTTGTTTGGAAAAAATAACATAGTTTCAGAGTTATTTTTAACTGAAAACATTGAAGCATCACCGGTAAATTTTACAATTTCAAATGATCAGTTAATTGAGGCATACAATATTGCAGAAAAAAAACATCTAGAAGTAATAGGTATTTTTCACTCACACCCTAATTCAGATGCATTTCCATCAAATACAGACATAAAATTCATGCAGAGTAATCCAGTGGTGTGGATAATTTATTCTGGAATCAACAAGAATTTCAGAGCGTTTATTCTTGAATCAAAAA
>JAOUNZ010000206.1 GCA_029880665.1 Candidatus Nitrosopumilus sp. | reverse complement strand
TTTCTCTTTGGAGCTGCTTTGCGTGTTGCTGCTTTTCTCTTTGGAGCTGCTTTGCGTGTTGCTGCTTTTTTTGGAGTTTTTCTTGCAGTAGATTTAGTTGTTGATCTACGTTTAGTTGCAGCTTTTCTTTTTGTAGCCATACAGAATCGGCATTTTCATTGTTTTTCAGTGGTTAAACTAAAAAAATTTACACAATTTGATTACTATTTGTCAAGTAATAATTTTCTCAATTTTTTTTATGATCGTTAAATTTTCAAAAAATATTTTTAGATATGATCTTTATCATGTTAATTGAATAATTTGAAAATACAATTTAGAATTATGTTGTTTTTATGCTTGTATCTAGACTTCTTAGAACAAACATTAGATCTTTTGTATTTTCACGATTAATTTACTGTCCAAACGAAACTTTTTGATCCATTTTTGATTGTTAATCAGATTATACGCCTTTTCTTTTGATAATTGTCAATACATCTTCATCTAGTAAGATGTGATTAAGACCTACTCTCTGTCCCTCAAATTTTACACTTTTGCCCCAAACTAAACCATATCTGAATTCTCTTTTCATTCTTCTATGAAGTTTATTACAAATATCTTCAACGGTGTCCCCTTCTCTTGCAATCAATGGCTCTTTGAAGTCCGTTTCTCCCCCTTTCGGCCTCATGTAAATCCTGATGAATTTTAATTTCTCATATATCTTCTCTTTGAGCAGATCGATGTTTGTATCCGAATTTGCAGATACTTCAATTACATCGGATTTTATTTTTGTTTTCAAATCTTTTAGAAATTCTTGATCCACTAAATCGATTTTATTTAAAACTGTTAGTGCCTTTGAATAGCTTATGTTTCCAGCAATGTGATCTGCCAATTGTTCGGATGTAAGATCTTCTCTGACTACTACACGTGCACTAACTAACCCATAAAGATGCAATATGTCTTTGAGATGCTTCTCGGTAATTTTTGTCAGTTTTACTTGCTGTGCAACTGCGATTCCTCCCATAGATGCTTTTTCTATTGTGATGTTTGGAGGCAGTTGATTAAGTCTAATTCCAATATTTCCCAGTTCGTTTACCAAGACGTCTTCGTGAAAAGGTTGAAACACATCTAATATGAGCAATACAAGGTCTGCAGTTCTTGCAACAGATAGAATTCTTTTTCCTAATCCTTTACCTGTTGATGCACCTTTAATAATTCCTGGAAGATCTAAAACTTGAATTCTTGCACCTCTATACTCCATCATTCCTGGCACCACAGTAAGGGTGGTAAATTGGAAAGCACCAACTGTAGAGTTTGCACCTGTCATTTTATTTAGCAAAGTAGATTTTCCAACGCTTGGTAGTCCGATAAACACAACTGTTGCATCACCACTTCTTCGTACATCAAATCCATCTTGTTTCATTCCGGATTTTTTTGCTACATCAGCTTCTTGCTCTCTTTTGAGTTTAGCAATTTTTGCCTTTAGCAAACCTATGTGATGTTCAGTAGCTTTATTGATCTGAGTTCTTGCCATTTCGTCTTGAATGGCTTTTATTTTTTCAGGAATTCCCAATACTATTCACCAACCATGACATTCTTTTCAAATAAAACCGTATTACTTTTCTTTATTTTCTTGATTCTATTAATCGGAATTGTCTGAAAGTTATTGGATTGGATCAGGAATTCTGGCAGTGTGACTTCTCTTATTTTTTCAAAGTCTCGATAGAAGATTCTGTACAATCTAGCTTCGTCTGCAAATAAGGCTTTACTAAAAATTTCTTCTAACTGTCCTTTTCTAACCATGCTTTCAATTTCATTTCCCTATTATTGTACCTCATGTTTTGCTCTTTGGTTTTCATAGATGTTGTCATCTTATCATTTTTTAACAGTTAATGAGCGTGAAACTATGTGAAAAGGTTATTGTTTTTTGTGTTTACCGGATTTTTCATTGCAGTCTATTTTATTTTGACTGTCTTTGTTTTGCCTGAACAATTTCTTTCAACTGAACAACTAATACCACAGCCATACTTGGAGGTAGGACTAAGCGATTCGGATATATCTTTAGGGGAGTAATTTAGACTAAACATTATTTCAGGGAATAGGGGAGATTATGGGGATATTCATATCGTTTCGGTAGCATTCCCAGATCTAGTTGAAATGAATGGGGTGGAAATTGCAACTTATGATTTTACCCAGTCATCCCACTACATCTCAATAGGAGATAAAATAGGTGCCAAGTATAGCGGTGGAGTTGAGTCAACATTTTCGAAATACCCGTCTATTGAGGCCATGACCAGACCCACGTATCCTGGAATTCAAAATCATTTGGGACTAATCATCACCCCTGACAAATCAGGTATTTTTACAATCTATGTCAAATCCATAGACATTCCACATACAAGTAATCTTTCACATTATCCTGATTCTGGATTTTTAGATCATCAGGATGAGTATGTTTTGGTTTATTCTGTAAATGTAAACCCATAATATTCCATAAA
>JAOUNZ010000205.1 GCA_029880665.1 Candidatus Nitrosopumilus sp. | reverse complement strand
GCGTGTTGATGGGTGTCAAAAACCCTGATGATTTTAAATCCATTCTGTTTTGCAATGGAAGAGTACTTTTCAAAAGGATACAAAGGGTCAATCACTACTGCATCCCCTTCGGATTCAACAATATATGACAAACACCCTTTCCCAATTTTCTGTACCTGAATTATTCTTATGGGTTTTTGCACAACTGTGACAGATTTAAGAACTTGGTTCCATCCAGCAAGGCCTCCTTCCAGAGTCTGTGAATCCATTCCTGCACGTTCCAATGCAAAGCTTGCAATCATTGCACGATTTCCATGGGGACAAACAGTTACAATCTCTTTGTCTTTTGGAATTTTTTGCAAACTTTTTGCATCAAAAAGATCATTCAAAGGAATGTTTACACTTCCTGGAATTTTATATTCGGAGAACTCATCAGCGTTCCGGACATCTAACAAGAACACATCTTCAAGTTTTTGAGTGAGTTGATCAGGCAAAATAGTTTTTCCTGTTTGACCCTTTGAAGTTTTACCGTTCCAAGAGGAAAAACCTCCTTCTAAATAATACGCGTCAAGACCAAAAGAAACCATCATTTCAGCAATACCTTTGGCAAAATCTTCAGGTTCTGAAATAAGTACTATCTTGGTATTTTTTGGGATTTTTGGCATTATCTTTTCTTTGGCATGCATGTCACATACTGCATGAACAGAGCCAGTCACATGAGATTTCTCAAAATCCACCTTGAGCCTAAGATCAAACAAAAGCAAAGGCTTTTGCCGTGTTAAATCCCTCTCTAGATTTTCAGAAGATATTCCTAACGTAGTTTGTTCCACAACATTGCTAGTTTGGCATACAGATAAAACCTGATTGTTTTTTCCAAGACTGAGATTCAAGATTATGCTTGAGTCTATGTAATATGTTGGCAATGATAAAAAACATGCAATTTACGATTTTTTGTATTCGTACATGCTTAGAGATCTGCATAGTCAAAAATGTCGATGCCAGGGGCGGGATTTGAACGCGCGACAGCCCGGTCTTCAGCCGAGTGCTCTCCCAGGCTGAGCTACCCTGGCACTTAGAAAAATGCATTCTGTTGAGGAATTAAAGTTTGTCTCTTTGACTCGATCTATGATGAATTTTCTACCCGATTCCAGTTAAAATGCACGATGTCTTATCTTTAATTTTTTAAATATCATGACTATTACAGTCTAAAACTATCTTGTATCAAAAGTCACAATCAAACTAAAGCGACTGATTTCTCATTTTTACATATGGTGATAGCCTTTCAGTCGCATATTGCAACATGGACAATACAGTCCATCAGGGCTTATGAAAATATTGCATGCTTGACATCTTTTTTGACCATTTATGTCTTCCATCTTTCTAGGGTTTGGTTTCCTTGAAATTGTCACAAATTCCATTACATGTCATTTCTGCCCAGAAATGAAAATTGAATCCATTTAAATTTTAGACGAATCATAAAGTGGTGAAAACAAATTGTGATTCGATTTAAATTGTAGTCACATACGAAAAAAATATGCAAAACAGATTTGCGACAACATTTCTAGCAATAATATTGATCGCAGTAATGATAATTGGAACGCAGATTGAACCTGTTGATGCAAAAAAATCTCAAGGCACCTATATCCAAAAGTATGGAAGTGCAACAAAACACATTGTATGTGGAGACAAATTATGTGATGTCGAAAGCATACCCAAACAATCAAGGATTGTTTCCGAGTCAATAAAGACCACCAGCATGTGTAGCAAAGAATCTATTCAAATGGAATCTAGTTGCTTGAGTTTTAACATCAGCGGCGGTATTGTTAAAGACTCTGCATATGATGACCTCTCAGGGTCAACAACTATTCAAATCCAATCATCAGACAACGGACGTATCGTCATAAACACTGCTCTAGATTCAGCATTTATCTTAGTAGATGATGAGGAATGGAACGATGTTATTGTAAGTGGTTCCAGTACGACAATAGAATTTTTGGCTGGAACTGAAACTATCGAAATATTTGGATAGTCTCCAAACTTTTAATTTTTTATAATTTCTAAAAAAGGTCAATACTATAATCGTCTTGTGTTGAATTCAAGTGGCAATCTGTCATTTGTGTGATTTTGATTAGAAATAGGTGTAGAAATTTGGCTGTTCAGATCTTCCAAAGAACATCGTCTCTTCTCTTTCGTTTATTGATCAAACGCCCCATTACAAAAAACAAGTCTGAGAGTCTGTTGAGATATCTGATGCAATTGGAGTTGATCTCATCTTTTTCACTCAATTGAACTACCAATGTTTCAGCACGTCTAACTACAGTTCTGACATAGTGTAGTTGTGCAGCTTCAGGAGATCCTCCCGGCAATATAAAATTGGTAAGGACAGGCAATTCTAATTCAAATTTGTCAATATGCCTTTCTAATTTTTCAATCATGCCTAAAGACACTCTGTTTTTCACGTCATTGAGATTGGAATTCGAAAGATCCGCGCCAACCAAAAAAAGATCATTTTG
>JAOUNZ010000204.1 GCA_029880665.1 Candidatus Nitrosopumilus sp. | reverse complement strand
AATCAGACAAGAGCATCGATACGTAATCATTTCCACTGTAAACCTTATCAAAATATGGCAATGCAGCTTTCAGGTACGATGCCCATGTTGCAATATTGAATTGGTTTTCAACGGATACGACAAATATACTATCCAGATCAAGTGATGCGTCTTTTAGAGAGTTGTGAATCATCTCAATTCTTTCACCAGCAGTAAAGGGATCTTTTTCCAGATAATTGAATTGAGAGCTGGTAATGGCAATTATGATTTCATCGCAATCATCAAGAATCTGTCTCACCAAGTCCAAATGGCCCAAATGGAAAGGCTGAAATCTGCCCATCATCAAACCGCGCATGGTTACCAGAGGGCTTGGGATTTTATTAAATCAGTCTATTTGATTGAACCGCTTCCCATAATCCTGATAGTAGTTGATTCGGGTTTCAAAATCACAGCAATCTGACCCTTTTTGCACACAATGGGTTTTTCAAATGAGAGTTTCAGTGGAGAAACAGATGCGAATTTTGCAGCCTTGACTTGTAATCCAATGTTCACCAGACAGCCCTGATTTTCAGTAATATCGCTTTTGTAGAAAGGGTTCTTTTGAAAATCAAGTTCAACTTCTGTTTTAACATCAACTGCTCCCTCTTTGGCAATGACATCCCCACGTCCAACTTCGTCTGGTTTTGCACCCTTGACTGCAAGGCCAACTCTTGCAGGACATGTGGATTCCCCAACAGGATCATCATGCATTTGAATGGATTTGATCAGCACGTCAATTCCCGCAGGATATAGTTTCAGATTATCATACTGTCTTATTTTTCCATTTGTGACTTTCCCTAAGATCACAGTGCCGACACCCTTAACATCAAAACAGTGATCAACTACCATTTCTGGATTGTCGTTGTTTGTCAAGGGTTCAAGTTTATCCATTCCTTCTTTGATTTTATCAGGTTTGACTTTGAGGTATTTTTCAACCACGGTTCCTTTTATCATCAAGTCCAATTTTGACTCATCAACGTCAAATGTATGAGACAGTATGCCTTTGTCTTTTTTCAGGGAATCAAGTGCAATGATTTGTTCTCCAGTGAATTTATCCAACCTATCTACACAAAATATGACATATTCTGCCAAATTGATTGCCTGAAATAAAGGCTGAATTTTATCTGGAAATCCGCTAGGAGTTACCCATGTTTTGATAACATCGGACTCTTTTCGATCATAAAGTGAGAGATCAGTGATTGTTCCCTTTTTTCCAAATTCAGATGCAAGATCCTGCTTGCCCAATACCACAAAATTTACAGATTTAACCATGGAGATTGAGTGAAAATCCGTTCTTATGAAGTTATTTTTGAGATTTTAAAATTAGCAGAGGCGTTCAAAGAAAGATCAACATCTGTAGCCATCCAAATCAGGTTGACGGTATAGTATCAATTTTCCATTTGACAGATCAGACATCTCAAACATTATAAAAATTACAATTTGACATTACAGATTGGCAGGTAACCACGTCATAATACTGTTGCAAACTTATGGAAATGAGTTTAAAACTGCAATGTAACTTGCAAATCTATGATTCTTAGGTTTGACTAGCTTTTGATGATATTTTGAAACAGGTTTTCCAACCGCACCATTGAGGCCTAGTGGACCTTTCACATGTCGCTCATTGTCAGCCCATGACAACACCTCATCGGTTGGAGCATAATAGTTTGTGATTTTCTTTTCAATAATGTTTTGAATTATCTTTCCATACTTTTTAGAAGAAGGGACATCTTCAGTAATGGATGCGCCAAAAAGATATGTGCTATTTACAACTCCGTAATTTTGTTTCTTTTTTGCAAGATACTCCAGAGTGCTCAGAATTACCTGGGAGCCCAAAGAATGCCCCATTAACCTAATCTTGGTTTTAGGACTTGTGAGATTGAAATCCTCGATGAACTTCCCAAGATTTCGTCCATTTTTCTTTGCAATGACTTGTCCTGTTACAAGTGACCGCTTTGCATATTTGATTAGGTGTGCACCAGTGGTGTTAGAGTCATAACTAAACCCGACTACAGGAAAACGATATCCCAATTTACGGAGTCGGTTTTTTGCAAGCAGTACTTTGGCGATAGCTCCGGCATTGTCATTTCTTAACCCATGTATCATAATAGTAAATTCTTTTGATCCCATCAGATTCTTGAAATCCCTTTTTGGGTATAGATAGTACGAATTGGTCTTCAAAGTCTTTCCACTAGTCAGATCATAATACCCTCTAGTAGAAATCCGAGGAATTGGTTTCATAGTTATTTAGAGGGTCCCAGATTTTTTTTTGTATTTTTCTATATCCGATGTTTCAACCTTTGTAAACAACGGAGAAGAGGCACCCAAAATATGACCAGACAGGACATTTAATTCAGATAGGCTGGCCCAAGAAGAGTTTTGGACATTTTCACTCAGCCCAAGCTGGGCCCAGATTTTTTGAGACGACTCAGGCAGGAATGGGAATAGGGCAATGGCCATGCTTCTGGCAGCATTGA
>JAOUNZ010000203.1 GCA_029880665.1 Candidatus Nitrosopumilus sp. | reverse complement strand
CATGCTGAAGTCATTACATACCCTTCAACCGGTGATGCCGCACTTGATGCAGAAGCATTTCGTAAATGGCAATTCATCAGACTTCCTGAAGAATTTGGAGGTGGAAAAAAAGATGTTTCTGCTATTAGGGCATACAGTATGATATGTCTTCATCTTTGGTGCTTATGGAAATATTGGCCAGATGATGGAAGAAAAAGGGGCGAATGTCCGTGTCATGGCAGTATGTATGATCCAGTTACTGGAACAGCTTTTATAGGCCCTGCATCAGTACAAGCTGCGCCTTCAAATACCCTACCACAATTAACTCTTGAAATTGATTCTGACGGATTTGTATTTATTTTACCACCAAAGTTTAATGCAAATGAAAATGGAGTAATTGGATATGGCCGTTTCGCTTAAAAGAAGAACTGGCGTAGTTGCGCTTCTTTACTGGCTCTGGGATGGGGTAGACAGGACAATCTTTACTTCGATCAAGTTTTCATTTCCTGCAAGATTTGTCAGTCCGTTTGGATTCCTAGGCATGCTTACATTCATCGTCTTTATCATTCTTGGAATATCAGGGGCATTGCTCATGTTTTACTACCAACCGATTTTGGACAGAGCATGGGATAGTGTTCAATTCATTAACGATGAAGTTCCGTTTGGTTTCCACATTAGAAACATTCACTATCATGGATCAAACGCGATGGTGCTTATGGCAGTACTTCATTTGTATTATCAATACTTTAGTGGAAGATATAAAATTAGAAATGAAGTTTTATGGATGACCGGTGTCATTCTCGGTGTAGTTACAATTCTCGAGGCATTTACTGGATATGATGTGATTTTTAGCGAACGGGCAGAACTTGCAATTAGTATTGCAGCGTCGTTAACTACGTCAATACCTATAGCTGGACCAACAATCCGTGATGCCGCGTTAGGTAGTGGGTTTTCAGACTTTGTGCTGAGATTCTATGCGCAGCATGTATTTCTCTTGCCAATAGTCATGCTTGGATTGATGGCTGTTCACTTCCCGAGATTTTTGGTATTTGACGTACCTATGGTTATGGCAATTGCCGGTGCGATTCTGATTACCGGTGGTGTATTTCCGATTGATATGGGATTCAAGTTTGAACCAACAGTTCCACCCGGCGTAACTGTCCCTGAGTGGTATCTTACGGGAATCTATGCGTTCATGAGGACACAATATGACAAATTTGTCACAGGATTATTGTGGCCGTTAATTTTCATCATATCATTTGTGTTGATTCCGTTTATTGACCGATACAAGAAATTCTCATGGAGAGATAGGCCAATCATCACAGCGTTTGGAATTACCAGTCTTGCTCAAATCATGGTGACCACTTACTGGGGGTTCTATATCTCGCCTGATATCTCAACACCGTTAGTAGAACGTTTGGTAATTGATCCTATCTTCTTCTACTCTGTAATGATCTTATTAGTTCCGTTAGGATTTGGATTTACTTATATGATGATCAAACTTGCAAATGAAGCGGAAAGAAAGGCAAAGATTGCAAAAAGTAGCGGTCCAAAGAAAGTAGCTAGCGTTAATCTTACTGAAAAATGGATTAACTGGTTATTGGTTGCATTGTTAGCCTTCCAAGTATTCTTAAACGTTGCAGCATACAATGCGGCACTAACAGGAATGAAGAACATGTCATTATTCTTTATTGGAATCATTATACTTGTATTTGCGGCATTTTTCCATATGTACAGATATGCAATGAGTCAACAAAAGAACGCGCCACCAGCACCGGCACCTAGACATAACGAACAACCAAAGTTGATAGAATCTGAGACATCTGTTCAGCCAAATAAAATTCCAGATGTAACATCAGAAGGAAAACCTACTTCAAAGGAATTAGTCCCAGAGGTTTCTGTCAAAAAAACCCAGGTTGATCCTGGTGTTGGTACAAACACTAACGCAAATGTTGGCTCTGGAGATCTTCACAAACCATGATCCTAAAAACCCTGAATAAACTTTATAATAACTTGGGAGGTGCTAAAAAATTATGAGTGCGCCTACATCAAGCCATGCATATGGAATTGGGTTGATTGCATTAATAGTTGGCATGTCTGTATCTGTTGTGTTTTACACTTCGTTTTATCTTCCCGAATCCTTGGCAAAACCGTCTGTATCCGAGCATATCTTATACCCTGAAAAAGATTTTTTTATTGATATTGTAGAAGGTGCAGTTATTGAAGGAAATGAAAACTATGTTCCAAACAAACCAACAATAACACTGGAACTTGACAATAGAGTAGTCTGGACAAATAAAGATGACACTGCACATACAGTAACTCCTGATCATAGACACGAAGATGGATACAGTGGAGAATTTGGTTCTCCGGGCGTCCTAAAGCCTGGTGATACGTATGAATTTCTATTTACCGAGCCTCAAGAGGTCCCGTATCATTGCCAACCTCATCCATGGATGACTGGAAAAATTACTGTAGAAGTCAGTAGATTCTAGTTGGAGTATTTTGCAAAAATTATCTG
>JAOUNZ010000202.1 GCA_029880665.1 Candidatus Nitrosopumilus sp. | reverse complement strand
GTCTACTTGGCCGCTAAAGATATCAAATCCAACGAATTGAATTATCTGATCTTCGATTTTATGGGCCTCATCAAACACAGTAACTTTTCTATCCAGATACTCTTCAAACAATTTCTTGTTGAATTTCATAATGGTAAAAAATGCATGGTAATTCCAAAGCGAATGTTTTGAAGTAAGTGCCTGATATTTCTGTAGATAGTAAGGACAACACTGTGAATCCTGTACGTTTTCTTCCACTTGTTTTATTGTGGGCTTGAATTTACAGATCTCAAGGACTTCTTTGCCATTTTTATTAACTCTTTCCTGACATACTCCCTTGTCGCATGTCAGCCCCCATCGCATTGCCCTGACAGTATTCTCTGCTTTTTCTGAAACCATGAGTTTAGGGCACGGAAAGTTTTGCTTTCCTTTGATTGGCTTTAAAAATGGAATGTCTTTGATGTATTGGTCCTGAAGATGTTTTGATGCAGTTACAGTAAATGAACTATCAAAGTACCTTGAAATGGTGGCACCGACAAGTGATTTGCCAACTCCAGTTGGTGCACAAAGAATGATTTTTTTAAAACCTGATTTTAAGCTGGATTCAATTTCAGAAATGATCTCTCTTTGAATTTCTCGCGGAGTAAATTGCTCAGGAAAATTTTCTAAAAGAGACAGGCTTTAACTTCTTTACAATCAATATTAAAAGCATAGAGGTTCTTGCGATGTTCTAACCTTTGCAAACTAGTTTAATACCAAGGTTATCTTTTTGTCACCTTAGATACCAAAAATAATGACTTGATTATTCGTTCATATCCTAATTCTCTTCTTGTTATTGTTTTTAGACCCTTTTTTGCCTGCAACTAATTTGATACCTTTTGGCTTGAACCCTTTCTTGCTGTCTTTCTCTATCTGTTTTGGAAGACGTCTGTCACCATGTATTGTCTCGGTTCTTCTGAACAGCCCCGTCCTGGTCTCGCTGTGCAGAAACTGCCACTACAGGATCTCAAAGGTGCAAAACGAACAATGGCCTGAGGATTGGTACAAGAAGAAGCACTCTCAGTCACGAAAGAACGCATATTTGCTGAGAGGGATGTCTGACCTGCTTAGACTTATTTCTGATGTTGCCCTTGACAAGACAAACAGATGAGAAAAAAGACCATTGCGCTTAGGGCATACACGATTCCAGAAAAGTCAAAAGACGATGAAAATTCTTGGAGCAAAAACGACTATGAAATGCCCTCAAAACTTGAAAGGGTTCGTTCTTCTCGCATATGCATCCTACTACTAATTTTTATAATAAAGGTGGTGATTTTATCTTCTAGTTTAATATCTAGTAGATCATATAAAATCATGGAGTTATTGGAAGACAAGCTAAGAGTATGGTTAGACAGTGCCAAATTTGTCAAACCCCATCCAGGAGTCTATGTGCTGTATAATAGAAACAAAGAACCAATATTCATCGGAGAGACAAACAATATGGAAAGAACATTTACAGAATATGTGGACACAGAATTTTCAGAAAGTGAATGTAAACAAAAAACCCAATTCTACCAAAGAGAATTTACAGATAACCAAAAAGAACGTCAATTGCAACTAATTGAAGATTTTAGAAAAGAAACAGGAAAAACCCCTGTTTGCAATTCAGTGATTATAGAAACTCACTAAAAATTGCACTGCATTGCAGAGCAGACTGACTAGATTAATATCGAAAAATTCAATTCCTCCTATGTCAAACGCGTTGATTTATGTTGGAATAGCTATAGGCGTTGTAGCAATGGCGGGTGCTATTGCATATGGTACTGCGAACCAACAGAATTACATCCCAGAGGATGCAGTCTTATCTGAAGCTGCACAGCAAGGAGTATTGCCAAAAACTGGGGGCTTTGGTGCTGATTTGAATAAAGAAAAATGGCATCAGGATCCTTTCGGAGACCTTGCACAAAAAGTTAGAGAACAAAACGGTAGATAGTCTAAGTTGGTTATTTACCTTCATTTTATTATCTTAAAGAGAGCCTGTGCTGATTTAAATTAAGTTGTTTTTTCGATTTTCTGAGAACAGATTTTTGTTATCGTACAAAAAGTAATTTATCTAAGATAGAACTACTATAGGAATGCATCAATGTTACTACTGTGAACAATTGTTTGAATCCAAGGAACAACTCTACGATCATGTTGAAGTACATTCAGACATTGAAAGAAACAAGGAGATCATGGAAAGAAAGAAAAAGGCAGGAAAAAAATAATCTGCTCATGCTAGACTAAAAAATTAGAGTAAATGTCTGAATTTATCAGATTAAGGTGTCGATATAATAATTACTTTCAAATGTATTGTGGATTGGGTAGAAGTGTTACTGAAAAAATCATGTGAAAAGAGCCTTACAAAAGGAGAAGTGCTTCACAGTCTTTTTCATATGATTGAAGTTAATGAAAATATGTTAAATCATATTAAGACAGATAAAAGAAATTTTGGCCCAGATCTTGAGGAATTAAAACAAACAGAAATCAAAGATCTGAATTTTCATTTAAAATATTATAGAAGTTTGGTAAATTACATAAATTCAATTTCAGAAAATA
>JAOUNZ010000201.1 GCA_029880665.1 Candidatus Nitrosopumilus sp. | reverse complement strand
TTATAGTTTAATTTACCATGAGTTATCAATATCATGTGGAGTCTGACAACATATGAATAACATATCAAGAGAAGATCTAGTATTATTGTTAACTAAAAAAGCAACTGAAAAGGATGTTGATATCCCTGGAATAATGGGACGTAAAGCATTACAGAAAAGTTTCTATTTTTTAAATCAACATTATGATTTCTTTACTTTCAAATGGCATGACTATGGTCCTTTTAGTGGGGAATTACAACAAATTACAAAGGATTTGGTATCAAATGGAAATATCACGTTGAAAGAAATTCAAACAAAAAAACAAGATGCAGTAATTAATCATATGACTTTCTCTGATGACAATAACCCGTATTTTTCTGAGGAGGATATTCCAAAAGAAATCCACTCAAGAATGAATCAGGTACTTACTCTTGTATTAGGTAGAACGCCCAGAGAATTGGAATTATTAGCTTCTGTACATTATTGGGCAAAGAAAGAACAATTTGCATTAGATAGTTATTCTCCAGAATATATTCACAATAAATTGACCGAGCTAAAACCTGATGCAGGTTTTACTATGCCTAATGTCATCCAGGCTATTGAAACTCTTGAACATTTTGATTATCTGCATCCAGAAATATCTGAATAAATTCATTCGTGGACATTACAAAAATTCATTGGGATTTTTTCAAATTATTTAGATGTTAGCCGTCTTTCAATTAAAAAAAATAATTACACGTGGGTATGAAAAATACAACAATAACTATATCCCCAGCACAATGTGTTGGGGGTTATAGTTAAGGTGTTATTTTGTGAACCCACGTGGAAGTTTGAAAATTGTTTAAAATTAGAGTCTATGAAAAAAAATTGATAGGCACTAGAGACGATTTAAAATTTAAACTTTAATCCTGAAACGCTTTTTCTGATTAAATTACCTTCAAGTTTAAACAATATTATGAAATTTTTGAATCGATTTTGATCCCATGTTTAGCACACTTTATGACTGATTGATTTGAAGAATTAGAAAATGAAAACTAGGTTTTTTCAACACTTCACATTTTTCCAACCTTAACTTAGACAATGAAAATTAATTTCATTCTCGTTTGAATATGTTGATCGCTATTTAATCACGAAAAGTTACTCCCAACTTCGTTTTTGTTGGATTCTTGTTTATGCTCTTTACGTCTTTTCTGTTTAATGGTGCCACCAATATTGTGTCCACGGGGTAATTTCTTAGTCATATCTGTTGTTTCCCCATATCATTCATGTATACCTTTGTAGTTTCTTCTTCTCAGGGGCATTACAATTCAAAATACCGTTTAATTCTTTTGTCATATATGACAACGTTGCACATGTTTTTGTAATGTATCAAAATCATCAAATTCTTGATCGCATAATCTACATAACTCTTTTTTCAATGAATCACAATTGCATCCAATAGCTAAATATCTGCCACATATTTTGCAAAGCAATTTATTTGTCAAATTGTATCTACTGCCTCACATTTCTTTGAGCAGTAGTCATATTGCGTACCGCTGGAAATATCTGAATTGTGAAATCTTCCACAGGCGATGCAAATCTTTTCCATGTATTTGATTTCATGTTATTACCTTTATACCATACTGAAAAATTTGACAATTTTTATTTTTTGTCATCTAAGACTCCCTCCAATTCACACCACATGTTGTACATTGTCCCATGTATCCGTTGTATTTCCTGCAGAACTTTATGATTGTCCCATCACCACAATTTTCACACGATTCCAAAGACTCTTCTGGAATCACCATGAACCCTTTTTCGTACAGTCCTGTCATGCCATTATTACCTTCTTCATTCATTTAACATCATGCCTCTTCTCTGGCAATTGTCATTCTTGACACTTCGGGGGTTCTTATGTCAAAGAATTTTACTGTCTGCATGTACGTATGCGATAACTGCGGTCTGGAAAATGTTGATGAAAAACAATCATGCAAACATTGTTCCTTCAACATACGTGAAACTCGCATCTAACCGTCTAGTCCATTAAAGGATTTAATTTCACTCAAATGACTTGGCAGCCCTTGTGATTCGATGGCCCCAATTTGCACATAGGTTAATTTTTTTATCAAATCTAAGTTCTCCACATTTGTCACATCTAGTGTAAGCCACAATACATTCAGAACCAACTAAGAATTAAGAATGATCTTGATGTTGGAACCAGAACATAGAGTTGTCACCCGATAACTACTTGGTTTTGATTACTGTCTGTATTTACATAATAGAGAATTCTAAACTCTTTGCTTTTCTAACTGTTTTTGTAGAAAAACCAAACAGACGTTTAGAGTTTACATAACACGCTCTTGTATTAGTTTGACGTAATCACATTATGGTATATTCTAACGCAATGTATTTTGCATCACACTTTGACAAGTTGACTAAAGTACTCTCCACTTTTAATGAAAAGCAAAAATCACAAAAAAATACTAATCTAGATAAAATTATACTTGTAAAAAGTTTGTTTGTACTACGTGGAAAAGGACATACCGAAGAACTTGGCTAGAACACATAGAAGAAGAGATACAAAATATCCCACGAGAGATGGAGATAGTA
>JAOUNZ010000200.1 GCA_029880665.1 Candidatus Nitrosopumilus sp. | reverse complement strand
GATTAACTATGGGAGTTGGGGCATACCTGTCAATTGCATTTTTAGGAAATGCAATTAGAGAATTACAGGTATTAGAACTAATGCCTTATACTGGAATGATTGGAATTATTCCAAGATTGGACATCAATCTTGCAGCAATGACTGGAATCTATCCCACCTTGGAAACTGTAATTGCGCAGACAATCTTACTTGGAGTTTATTTAGTGGCCTCAGCATACATCCTGATATTGAGGCCCAGAAAAGAAAAACAACTTGCTTCATTGAGAAAATCCAGGCGAACAATTGATGGAACATAAGAAAAGAATAAGAGTTGGAATAGATGTTGGAGGAACTTTTACAAAAGCTGTTGCAATTGATGTGAAGACTGGTTTTATACTATCAAAATCCACGGTTCCAACAACGCACAATGCCAAAAAGGGAGTCTCCGAGGGAATATTATCTGCTCTTTCTAACATATTAAGTGAATCAGAAATAAATCTTGATGAGATTGAAATGATCTCCCATAGTACAACTCAAGCAATCAACGCGTTGCTTGAATCTGACACCTCAAAGGTAGGAATAATTGCAATGGGGGTGGGGCCAGAAAAAAAAGAAGTCATTAAACGTACAAACCTGCATGATACAAAGATAAACTCTGAACAGGATATCAAGACATGTCACAAATTCTTAGATACATCTCACTTGATTTCCGAAAAAGAAGTAAAAGATGCGATTAAGGAATTACAGAGTCTAGGAGCAGAGGTAATAGTTGCAGCAGAATCTTTTGGTGTAGATGATCCATCAAATGAGTTATTTGTTATGAAAAACGCAAGTGATCTTAACATTCCATCTACTGCATCCCATGAAATTTCTGGAACCTATGGTTTGGAAATAAGAACGCTAACGGGGGCGGTAAATGCAAGTGTTCTTCCAAAAACATTCCAAGTTGCAAAATTTGTTGAAGAGACAATACGTGGTGCAGGAGTAAAGGCACCTTTAATGATCATGAAGGGAGACGGTGGTATAACAAGTATGGATACATTCAAAACAAAACCTATTCTTACAATTCTGTCAGGGCCTGCAGCAAGTGTTGCAGGTGCGCTTCTTCATCAGAAGGTTACTAATGGTATCTTTGTCGAGGTTGGAGGTACCAGCACAAACGTATGCATTATTAAAAATGGAAAACCAGAATTTCGATACGTCACTATCAAGGATCATCCAACATGTGTGCGTTCTATGGATGTACGAATTTTGGGAGTGGCAGGCGGAAGCATGATACGGCTCAAAGACAATAGGGTTTGGAAGATGGGTCCTAGAAGTGCACATATTGCTGGCCTAAAGTATGCGTGTTTTGCGGATCCTGATGATCTTAAAACAGGAAAGATAGTTCTGATAAAACCAAAGGAAGCAGATGTCGACGAATATGTTGCAATAAAATGTGACAAAAACACGTATGCAATTACTAATACATGTGCTGCAAATGCATTAGGAATGATTGATGATCAAGACTATTCTTTTTCAAATCCAGAGTCTGCCAAGATTGCACTGGAGATTCTAGGTAAATTTATTGGAGTGAATTTTTCTGAAATAGCACAATCTATAATTCAAACATCTTCATTTGAAATTACAAAAACAATCAGCAAAATAATTAAAGATTTTAAGCTAAATCATCAGACAACAAAAATCATTGGAGGTGGTGGCGGTTGTTCTGTTTTGGTTCCATTTGTTGCAAAACAACTAGGTCTTCAATATCAAAAAGCAGAACATGCTGAAGTAATCTCTTCAATAGGCGTTGCATCATCAATGCTTCAAGAGGAAATCGAACAAACCGTAACTAATCCTACCCCTGAACAAATTAGTCTAGCACACAAAAAAATTCATTCGGTTATGGTGGATAAAGGAGCGGTTCCGGAATCAATTGTAATTGATAGCATGTATATTCCAGAAAAATCTCTTTTGAGAGTCACTGCAATAGGAAATGTAGCACTTGATAGTGTGGATACAACAAAAAATGTATTTACATTAGAAGAGGCAAAAAATAGAGCAAGTGAAATAATTCAAATTTCAGAGGATTTGATTGATTTGAGCTTTGAATCAGACCACTACCTTGTATTTTACGGCCATGTTGCTGAGAAGCGTTTTTTCAGCAAGAAGAATCGTCATCCTGTTTTGGTATTAGATAGATTTGGAAAAATGAAGATTTCTCTTAATAATGGAAGGATTTTTCAAGGCGGGAAAATATCCATATTAGAAGATCTTGATGACTTTTTAGAATCTCGAAATAGCGACATAGCTCCCCAGGTATATCTTGTAAATGACTTCAAATTGATTGATTATTCTAGTCTAACATCATCCTCTCATATACTAAATGCAGTAAGAACAGAGTTAGATGAAAATGAAAGAGCTGCAGTAATTGTTGAGACTTAATTTTTTTCTTATTCCCCCCAAAAAAACAATTTATCTTATTTCCACGTGGGTGCACTAATTCCCTCCTTAACTATATCCCCATGCACGTTGTGCTCCCAGTCAAATTTGAACCGCCAAAATTTCCAACAAACTTCTCAGTTAACAGCAGACAGACGCATGATTTCACGTGGA
>JAOUNZ010000199.1 GCA_029880665.1 Candidatus Nitrosopumilus sp. | reverse complement strand
GATAAGATCTTGATGTCCTTTACCCTCTATAACAAACTCATGGTTTTCCACAGAAATTGAAAGTGTTATTTTCGAATCAGGGTTTTTGAGTTTGTCTTTTAATGTCTCAGGCAAGTCAGCACAGCTTGCAGTTGCATTCACACCTACGATGCAATCACCTTGAGGTGTTAAATGAGACTCTTTTGTAATCTCTATAGTTTTTTGGTGATTTGATCTGATATTTTCGTGTCCTGAAAACTGTATTTCAAATCTCACGACAAATTTGATAGGCTAGACTTAAATTAAACTTTCAAAGCATTGGAATCAAATGCTTCCTGCGCAACAAGGTTATGACAGAGCTATTACTGTATTCTCACCAGATGGCAGACTATACCAAGTCGAGTATGCAATAGAGACAGTCAGAAGAGGAACCATTGCAATAGGGATCAAATGTAAAGAAGGAATCATAATAGCAGTTGAAGAGAAGCCAAGAAAATTACAAATCTCAGAGACTGCTCAAAAGATTTTCCAAATTGATGATCATGTGGGAGTCGCAGCAGCAGGATACATACCAGATGCAAGAAGCCAAGTAGATAATGCAAGATTCTTTTCTCAAAGTAACAAAATGATTTATGATGAACCAGTTGAAGTTGAAATAATTGCAAAGCATTTAGCCGATCAATGTCAACAATATACACAGTATGCTGGAGTAAGACCTTATGGCGTGGCATTAATTCTTGGCGGAGTCGTAAACAAAATACCTCAATTGTATCTAACTGATCCCAGTGGAACATACATCTCCTATAACGCCATAGCAATTGGCTCAGGTTCTGATCAAGTAACGGACTTTTTAGAAAAAAATTACAAGAGTGATCTGTCATTGGATGATGCTGCAATAGTGGCTGCGGGCGGAATTTATCTTTCAAGTGAAGACAAAGAAGGGACAAGCCACATCAGAATGGCACATATCAAAATAGAAAACGGTTTATACGAATTGATTCCAAATGAACAGATTGCAAAATATGCAAAATCTGCACAAGAAAAATACCCACACGATAAAAAATAGTCGCAGAGTGTTTAAGGAGACTAAATCACATTGAAGTTATCCGTAGCTATTCCAGATTCTGCATTGTCAGACGAATCACTTAAAATCGACAAGACGAGAAAAATTTCAGTTCTTGCGAGAGCTTGTGCAATCTTTAAAATTGATACGATCTATGTATACCAAGAAGGAAATAACAGAAATGATGGAAGCCTAATTGTCATGATTTTAAAATATTTGGAAACGCCTCAATTTTTGAGAAGGAGATTGTTTCCAAAGATGAACGATTTAAAATTTGCAGGAGTATTGCACCCGTTAAAGATTCCTAGCCACATCACGCCAGCAAATTCAAAAAAAATCAGCGCAGGGGATGTGAGAGAAGGAATCGTGATAAGTGTAAAGGGTAAAAAATTTGTAGATGTTGGAATTAATCAACTCATACCATTTTTTGGCAACACCTCAGTTGGAAAAAGAGTTACATTACAATTCAAAGAAGGATACCCAAAATTATCAGTAAAAGAAATCGACAGGAGTGAAACTCCAACATATTGGGGATACACGGTAAAAGAGAGATCAAACCTGTATTCCATTTTAGCGGATTGGAAAGGAAGCATCATAATCACATCTAGAAAAGGAAAAACTGCAACAAAAGAACAGATTGCAAAATATACAAAGTCAGATCAGCCAGTACTGATAGTATTTGGATCTCCAGAGAAAGGGGTTCATGAGATCATTGGAGGAAAAATGAAAAATGTGCAAAATGCAAAGACATTGAATTTTTTCCCCAATCAGGCTACGGAAACTGTTCGTTTAGAAGAAGCTTTACTAGGAACATTGGCAATCATTAATGCCCAGAGTACATCATAACATGCCAGAAAGAAAAAATTTTCTGATACTTGCAATTGGCCTAGGTGTTTTTGGGATCATTCTTGGTACGATAACAATATGGAATTCAGTTTCAGAATTTACATCTCCTTAACAATCCAGAAACAGATGGTTAACTGGTATTTTTTTAGAGGTTAACGATGTCTCACATGGTTTAATAGAGGGAAATCGATGTTCGATTTTATTCATGGGTGCTAGAAAATATCATCAGCCACGTAGAGGAAGTCTTGCATATTCGCCTAGAATACGTGCCAAGAGTATGGAAGCACGAATTAGATCATGGCCAAAATTAGATTCAGAAGAGCCAAAAATTTTAGCGCATTGCGGATTCAAAGCAGGATGTGTTCAACTAGTAACCATCGATGATCGTGATAAAGTACCTAACGCTGGAAAACAACTTGTGAGTCTAGGTACTGTCTTGGTGACGCCACCAGTACTAATTTTGGGGATTAGAGGATATTCAAAAAATCATTACGGCGCACATGCCGAATTTGATGTCTATGCAGAAGACATTCCAAAAAATATTGCAAAGGAAATTACAATTAAAAATATAGAAGGTTCGATTGAAAATGCAGAAAAAAGATTGGGTAGGATTAAAGAAATATTTGCAATAGTTGCAGTATCTCCACGTGCGGCAGGATTGGAACAGAAAAAACCGTATATCTTTGAGGCTTC
>JAOUNZ010000198.1 GCA_029880665.1 Candidatus Nitrosopumilus sp. | reverse complement strand
AAAGTCGGAATTATAACTGCAGGGACATCAGATATTGGAGTTGCAGAAGAATCAAGATTAATGTGTAAGGCGATGAATTGTAAATGTATCACAAGTTATGATGTAGGGGTTGCAGGTATACAGAGAATTTTTCCAGTTTTAAAAAAAATAATAGAAGAAGATGCAGATTGCATCATAGTTGCTGCAGGAATGGAAGGGGCTTTAGCTACACTTGTATCTAGCATGGTGGATATTCCAGTAATTGGAATTCCGACATCTGCAGGATATGGATACGGTGGAAAAGGCATAGCAGCACTTGCTTCAATGCTTCAAAGTTGTTCGTTAGGATTATCAGTTGTAAATATTGACAACGGAATTGCGGCTGGTGGCATAGCAGCAAATATTGCAAATAGAGCATCTAAAAGATATTCTAATCATAATTTAAAAAAAAATAAAGCAGTTATTCTCGTAATGATATATAAGATACTTTAACAGAACTTGATAATTGGCTGGGAAACGTATTGTGCTTACTGCGGATCGTAGTTTGATGACAAATTATAGAGGCAATTTTCTTTATGGATTTATTGCATGTGGACCATATGAGGTACTTCCTGAATGGGTTTTTGACAAAGTGTTTTGTCCTTCAGTAGAAACAGATCCTATCACAGGAGAAGTTAAGGTAGCTCAAGTAGGATTAAGAAGAGTAGAGAGCTCATTACTTCAAGGAGGATACAAAAGAGAAGATGTATTTCTGGCACATCCAGAAATGTTGCATAAATCAATCGGTCCAGATACTAAAGTTGTCGGAATTAACGTAATGGATCCGTTAGGAATGGCTCCAGTTACAACAACAATGTCTCCTGAAAAATTATCATATGTTGCAATGAAGTTCAAAAAGATGTGTGCCAGTATTATTCAACTTAAAAAAAAATATGATTTCAAAGTGGTAGTTGGAGGCAATGGAGCATGGGAATTAGCTAAATCAGACAGGATGAAAATACACGGAATAGATACAGTTGTTGTAGGTGAAGCTGACGAATTAGCTGTGGACTTGTTCCAAGATCTAGAGAAAAATGATGCTCCAGAATTGATGCATTGTTTTGTAAGAAATCTTGAAAACATACCAATAATTGAAGGTCCAACAATTAACTCGTTAATTGAAGCAATGAGAGGGTGTGGCAGAGGTTGTGACTTTTGTGACGTAAACAAAAGATCAAAGAAAGATCTACCACTAGATAGATTACAACATGAAGCAAAAATTAACTTAGATTATGGATTTGATTCGGTTTGGTTACACTCAGATGAAATGTTACTTTATGGATGTGATAATAGAGACTTTGTTCCAAATAGAGATGCAATAATAGATTTATGGAAAGGACTCAAAGGATTAGGCGCCAACTTTATTGGAACAACACATATGACCTTTTCAGCAGTTGCTGCTGATCCTATATTGATGCAACAAATTTCACATATCAATGAACAAGATAAGACAGGAAGATGGTTAGCAACTAATTTAGGAATCGAGACAGTTGCGCCAGCAATGGTAAAAAAACACCTAGGTGTAAAAACAAAACCATTTGCACCTGAAGAATGGGGAAGTGTTGTAAGAGAAGGAGCAAAAATTCTAAATGAAAATCACTGGTTCCCAGCTGCAACGATCATTATCGGTTGGCCAGATGAAACACCTGATGATATTCAATACACTATTGATATGATGAGTGATTTCAGAGAAATGGATTTCAGAGGCCTAGTTGCCCCATTACTTTATCAAGACTTTAGTGAGAAAAATTCAATGCATTTTGGAAACCTGAATGAAGCACAATTCACATTATTTTGGAAGTGTTGGGAAAACAATTTGCGTGTGATTAATGACATCATTCCAATTATTCTCAGAAACAAGACATATGGGCCACCGATGAAGATATTCATGTATGGAATTCTCAAAGCAGGTACTTGGGCCATCATGAGATACCTACGAGGATTATGCAAGGATCTTTTCAATGGAAGAACGCCTGATGAGATTATCGACAAATATGCAAGAAACAGATCAGTGTCTGCACCAAAAATTCAGACAAAGAAATTATAGGCTTTCAATAGCTTTGTCTGCTATGGTATTTCGTTTTGGCGTTAAAGAAATAAAGTATACTTTATCCGCTCTCTCAATGCTTTCAACTTTTTTGTATGACTTTGATTTTACATCAAATTCATAGATTCCAGATTCTAGTGAACCCTTTGCATAAAGCATAAGATATGTTTCCCCAGTTGCAGGACTGAGTGGGATGAAGGATAATACAAAACCTTTGTAGGAATTTATTGGCATAGTGTTTTTCATCGGAGGAGCTGCTGACGTCATATACATTAAAAGATCTTCAATTGTATCAAATTCTTCATATTCTGTATGCATAAAATGAATTAATTGGTTTCAGTATAATAACCTATTAAAGAAATCAGATTATTTTTTGGATTTGATATGATGATGAACTTTGAATCCGATTAATGCAGGAGCTGCAACATACATTCCCAAATTAAGTGCAATCACCGAGATTCCCAATCCTAAGACTTCAACCTCCGAGCCCTCATCAGCTAAAGCCATTATAGATAATGTGGA
>JAOUNZ010000197.1 GCA_029880665.1 Candidatus Nitrosopumilus sp. | reverse complement strand
ACGAGATCTGACAAAATCTGAAAACGCAGAATTGTATTTTTCAAGGCATGAAGGATATGACATCGGTGCAAACTTTGTCAGTGATGGGGATAAAGTGGCTTTTGGCAAGTCAGAGATCAGAGTCATGCATACTCCTGGTCATACACAGGGCAGTCTGAGCTACGTCGTAGATGAAAAATATGTCTTTACGGGCGATGTTTTATTTGTAGAGTCAATTGGAAGGCCTGATCTAAGAGACAAAGCTGAGGAATTTGCTGAGGAACTATATAATACATTGCACAACAAGTTGCTGCGTCTTCCACAACAGACTCTGGTGTTTCCAACACATCATGGAGAGGGTGTGAAATCAGCAGATGACGCATTTTATTCAACTATAGAAAAATCAAAAAGATTGCCATGGCTAGATGTTTCAAAACAAGAGTTTGTTAAAAAAGTAGCCTTGATGACGGTTCCACGACCCATGAATTACAGAAAAATAATTGCGATTAACAAAGGGGAGATAGAACTAATTCAATCTGAAATACCCGATTTGGAGATTGGCCCAAATAGATGCGCAGTAGATAGCAGATAAAACAACAGAAAAGTATCAGGCCAAATAAATCCCATTATCTGTGTGAGGTTATTTTTCAAGAAATGATACATTTTTGTTTTTAAAACTTCATGATAAATGAAATAAGTGTTAATCGCATTGCAATGTCAATCATGACCGTATAATCTGTGTGTCTGGCTTGTCTTGGCATTAACTTTGTGTTCTTATAATTTCCAAAACTTGTAAGAGATCATTCAATGTCTTGAATGCGTCAATATGTGAAATTAGAAAAAACAGTAATTAAACAAAACATGCTCAGAATTGTCACCTATGGCGGATTATTTTGTTATTTCCAATCCAAATTCTGAAAGATTGGCAAAAAAAATTGCAAAAAAAATAGGCGGTGAGTATCTAAAAACACAGTTGAAAGTTTTCCCTGATGGTGAAAGTAGGCTTAGCATTCCAAAGTATGTAAATAACGGAACAATTGTTGTGGTATCTTCCACTAGTCCACCTGTAGATTCTAATCTTGTTAGAACATTATCGTTAATTTCAAAGTCTAGTGAAATGACCAGTAATGTGATTGCTGTTGTGCCCTATATGGGATATGCAAAACAAGACAAGGAATTTCTAAAGGGGGAGATCATAACAATTTCAGTTATTGCAAAATTGTTTAAAGCAGCTGGAGCAAAACAATTAATCGTCGTGGATTTTCACAGTCCAAGCGCTTTGAATTTTTTCAAGATTACTGCAAATAATGTTTCTGGGATTTCATTATTTGCAAGATATTTCAAAAAACTCAAACTGAAAACCCCTCTTGTAGTATCTCCAGATATGTACTGGAAACCCAATGCAGAAGAATTTGCCAAATCCATCAACACGACTGCTATTGCTTTAAACAAACAAAGGGACAGGAAAACAGGAAAATTAGTTATCACCCAGCCCTTTCCAGAATTTTCTAAAGGGCGTGATCTGATAATATTTGATGATATGGTGTCAACTGGAGGAAGTATACTAAAGACAATCCAATTTCTTAAAAGAGAAAATTTTGGAAAGATATACGTTGTATGCACACATCCTGTTTTGGTAGGAAACTCGGAAAGAAGAATTAAAGATGCAGGGGTTCTGGAAATCATAGGAACGAATTCAATTGAAGGGAAATTCTCAAAAATTGATTTGTCAGGAGTTATTTCTAAGGCGATTAAAGATGGAAAACAATAATTTATTCCAATTCTCCCTTTTCAATCACCTATCAATCACAAACGTTCTCTCTACTACTGGCGATTCTGTTATTTTGTGGATTAACATGTCAGATCTTTTGCCTATGCCCAATGGGGTTTGAGTAGAAAGAATGTATTTCACTCTATCAAGCTTGTATGCTTTCTCAGCATATATTGTAAATAGCAGTTCCCCTACTTCCACCGATTCCCCTATTTTTTTGTTAAAAACAATTCCGGCACCCTTGTCTTTTGGAGCACCTGCTGCACGTGCTATGTCGACAATAATCTTATTTTCCATCCATAGTACCTGTCCTGATTTTTCAGAAGTAATAACCAACGAATGTTTTCCAATTGGAATGTCTTCTGGCAGTATGGACGAGTTTCCCCCCTGAGATTTGATTATGTCTCTCATTTTTTGCTCTGCTTTACCTGACTCAAGGATTTTTTTTGCAAGAGCATAGCCTTCTTTTTTGCCTAATAACTCAAACATGCCACCAGCAATACTGCACACTTTGTCAATTAAATCTGGAACGTATTTCTGATTCATTAAAACTTCTAATGCCTCTTTTGCTTCAAGTGCTGGACCTACTGTATTTCCTATTGGCTGTTCGCCAAATGTTACTATGCAATGAGTATGTATGCCCAATCTGCTCCCAAGTTCGATAATATCCTTTGCAAGAAGATCAGCCTCTTCTACAGTTTTCATCTTTGCTCCTCTCCCAGTTGGAATGTCTACTACAAGGTGGGTTGCACCGACTGCCTTCTTTTTACTCATAATTGACGGTAAAAGCATAGGATCAATGTGAAGTGAGAATTCTATTTTCACAAATATGTCGTCAGC
>JAOUNZ010000196.1 GCA_029880665.1 Candidatus Nitrosopumilus sp. | reverse complement strand
AGTGTACGAATTCACCAATGGTTTCTTTCTTTTCTAATAATTAAAAATGATCACTTTACTTTTACACCATTCCAAAATGCAACCATGCCTTTGATCTTCATGGCAGCGTCATTTGGCTCAGCATAATACCAAGCGCAGTCTTTGTTAATTTTTCCATTCACATCAACTGAATAATAACTTGCTTTGCCTTTCCATCCACAAACAGTGGATGAATCAGTCTTTTTGAAATATTCTTTCTTTATAGAATCATATGGAAAGTAATGATTTCCTTCAACTACCACGGTCTCATCACTTTCTGCAATTATTGTGTCATTCCAAACTGCTTGCATGTGGTCATCCTTTGAATATCATATTTAAAGATCTCAGGTTTTTTGTGTGTACGCAATGCCAAGTTTGTCTCGATTTTACAGAAACAACATACGGATCAAAAATTGCTTCTGTTACTATCAATTTTCAAGAGTTCGCTCATGAAATCCATTTCATGATTGTTTTATCTTTTAAGATTACAATTCCCATCTTACTCACCCTTCATTTCCTCCCTACTCTTAAATTCAGGTGTGATTCCAAGAGAATCATAGTTTCCAGATGAGCACGTAAAGCACATGTTGTTCTTTGGGATACCTACCGCAGCTGCAAGGTTTTCTGCGTCATTATAACCTAAAAAGTCAGCACCTATACTTTGTCTAACCATCTCAGTTATCTCTTCCTGAGTCATCTCTTGTCCATTGGAAAATGTTGCTAGTTCTTCTTGTGAAGGAAAATCAATCCCAGCATAACATGGAAACTTGATTGGCGGATATGTTATCACCATGCTGATTTTTCTAGCACCTGCCCTTCGAAGGGCCTTAATAATTGCCTTGGAGCTAGTCCCCCTAACCAAACTATCATCAATCACTACCACATGTTGACCTTCAATGATTTCTTTAATCGGGATAATCCATCGGTTAATTTCTATTCTGTCAGATTGGTGGGGTTCAATGAAACTTCGTAATGGGCCTTTTTTACTGTACCTGTCCTTAAGCAGACCCTCATCAAATGACACACCAAGTTCTTGTGCATAACCCAATGCTGCAGGCCTTGCAGAATCCGGAACTGGGATTACCAAATCTGCGTCTTTTATTGGGAATTTTTTTGCTAAAAACCGGCCAATGTTTTTTCTTGCAACATAGATGTTTGTTCCCTCCATGTAGCTTGAAGGGTGTGCAAAGTAAGTAAATTCAAAAGAACAGTGTGCACGGGAAGGATCATCAGAGAACATTTCGGTTTCCAATCCATTTTTGCTCAATTTGATTAGTTCGCCAGGACGTACGTTTCGCTGTAATTGCGCTCCAACCGCTGATACCGCAGAGGATTCTGATGCAACAATGTATGTGTTATCGGATTCTTTGTGACCTAATACCATCGGACGGAATCCTTTTGGATCACGTGCGGCATAAACGGAATGATCATCGGAAATAAATGTAAAGCAATAAGATCCAATCATCTCATTTTTAAGAATTGATAGTGCCTTTCCCATTCCACCGTTCTCAGAGATTAGTGAAACGAGTCTTTGGGCAGCAACAAGCGTATCACTTGCATTTTGTGGGGTAAATGAACATCCTCCTACCAAATTAGATAATTCCTGGACATTTGCAATTGTTCCATTGTGAGCAATGCACAGATCCTTTACTTTAAGAGGCTGTGCATTTTCTAAAGTACTTTTGCCCATTGTGGAATATCGAACGTGGCCTATTACTGCAGGAGATGCGTATTCTTCTGATATTTTTTTAAATTCTGATGAGGCTGCGGAGACTAGTCCCAATCTCTTAAGCGGAGCTTTGTTCGGAATTGCTAGTCCCCAAGCTTCCTGGCCTCGATGTTGGAGTGCTCTTAGTGCATCAATGGCCATTGGAACAACATTAGTTCCAGTAAGACTAAAGATTCCAACAACGCCGCAATTTTCTTTAACCATGAAGTACCAAGTCCCTTAACGAATTTAACCAAGTTTTTTGAGCTTTATCAACTCTTAGATCTATGATGGATTTTGTAGAATTAGTAAATTGAATCCTGTCGCCACCAAATTTACCTATTTCCTTGAAGGAAACTTTGCTCTTTTTCAACACGCCGTCAAGTCTTTTGAGGTTTTTTCTTTCTAATACAAGTAAATAACGGGAATGACTTTCAGAAAATAAAATTCTGTCAACGGGAAGTTTTTCACCAGGTACCTTGTCTAAACATACCTTACAGCCAATATTGTTTGTCATGCATATTTCAGATGTTGCAACTGCAAGACCACCTTTTGAACAGTCATGCACAGACTTTACCAAGTTGTCATCGATAACTTTTAGTACGGATGACATGTTCTTCTTCGAGTCTTCAAAATTAACGACTGGGCATTTTCCTCCAACGAATTTATGCACATATTCAAAGTATTCAGATCCGCCAAGCTCATCTTTGGTATTCCCAATAATTACAAGGCAGTCATCATTGACAATTTTTTGAGGGATAGACGGTTTTTTGTCAATTAAGCCCAAAACACCGATTACGGGGGTCGGTTTTATTGGACCTGCCGGAGTTTCGTTGTATAAGCTTACTTTGCCACCAATGCAAGG
>JAOUNZ010000195.1 GCA_029880665.1 Candidatus Nitrosopumilus sp. | reverse complement strand
TATTAGGTAGGCATTCTATGAAAATTGTAAAGGATTAACTTAAATCTTATATTGAAAATTAAATATCATGGATAGTCCTTATACTAAATTTGTTGGTCAGGTATGGGAAGAATTTCCACAACTTGCAGAATGGCATGACTTGGATAATTCAACTCTCCCAACTTGGAAGTTAGATAAATTCATCGAAGCTGGATATCATAACTTTTTAGCAGAAAGAAAGCCATTGTATAATCTCAGCGTCTTAATTGAAAAATATGCCCAAGAAAATCATCAGCCGCTACTTGCTACCTTTGAAAAAATAGCCAGATTTTCGTTTGTTAAAAAACGATATCAGGAAATGGTAAAGAACATTCCAAAGATCTGGATTATTGCAGATTTTGACAAACCCGTTATTCCAAGCAAAGAACTCTCATCAAACTCTGAATTTTTAAGTTGTCAGAATACGAACTTGGCAAATGTCTGGACAGTTATTACCAGAGGTCCATATGGGCCATTTGGTTTGATTGCTGAAGAATTTGAAGATGAAAAGTTTAGAGGATTTTTCACTCTTAATCCAAATGTTTGCAGATATGCCCTTAAAATAATGGGCAAAACACTTGGGACTAAATTCACCATCCAATAAAATACTATGAATTATCGTCATTTGACATTTGCTTAATCAGGCAATTAGACTTCGGGCACTAGCACCGCCAAGATGAATTTGATACTTTGGATGTATATTTTAGTAATTCAAATTTATCACAAGTCAAGACTCTGATCACAATTCTTTATTCCTATACCTGACATGTACAACCTTTTTGTTTTAGAATCTGAATTTGTTTTGATGGAATATCTACAAAAGCATCTTGTTTTGATTTGCCAGTTGCCTTTCTTTTGTCAAGAGGACTCTTGTGGTTAAATCCTCTATTATTCATCTCTTTTATCAGATCCTCATGTCTGAGATACATTGCTTTGAGTTTTCCTTTCCAACGAATGGTTTCAGGATGCATGGAGTACCCTTTCTTCTTTTCTGTTATTACCGTCCACATGGCATGAAGTTCACGATGTTCTCCTAACAGGTGATTTTTACACAATTTACTTGGAGGAATATCCCAGATTCTCATCTAGAAAAAATATCCCATATATCAATAAATAATTTGAAATTAAAATTTTCTAGTGCCAATGTTATTTTCTTTGGATTATCTCTAATTCTTTTACTCTGTTACGAATAGTTACGGCACTAATTCCTGAAGCCTGAGCAATTCTTGTCTGTGAAACCTTCTCGTGATTGTCCTGTATTGCCAAATATACTGCAGCAACTGCCATTGACATTGGATGCTTGCCAGACGTTATCCCTATCTTACGTCCAAATTCTAAAATCTTTCTTGCATCACGTTTTGTCTTTTCAGAGACCATTACCTCACTTGAAATACGTTCTATGAATTCTGCAGGATTGTAAGATGCGGATTGAACATCGTCAAGATTTGCAGACAAAAGGCGATAAACACGCTGTATTGCCTTCTTTTTTATCCCTGCAGCGTCTGCAATGTCGTTTAATGTTCTGGGTGTATCTGTAGTACGGCATGCTATGTAAACCACTCCACACAGCACGGATTGATTTGAGCGACCTGCCAGTAATTTCTTTTGTTCTACTTTTCTAAACAAATATGCAGATTTTTCTACAACATGCTCAGGCAATCCAAGTTTTGAGCGTATTCCATCAAGAAATGTGAATGCCTTGACGTATGACTGTTTGGTGAGGACATATCTGCTGTTTCTATCCCACATTCTCAGACGGTGAAATGACTGCTTGTTATACCCTGAGAGAAGTTTTCCAGAAGAATCCCTGTCTTGTGCTTGGATTAAAGTAGAAAGCCCCATGTCGGCCATTTTTAATGCTATTTTTTGTCCCGTCCTTGCACTACTCTGATACTCATCTGTAGTCTGGACAGCATTTTCTGGGCCAAAATCAATAGTTCTGTCAGATAACACAACTCCGCAATTGCCACATGTTATCTCTCCCATAATTGCATCTGTAACTTTAAGAAAGTGGACACATGTTTTATCCAAACGTTCTGTAGTCATGTGATCATATTTGACATTAACTAAATTTTAACCACGAGTAATTTTTTGCATAGTGGTAAAAAAATTCTATGATGACTGATTTGATAACTGGTGAAACTGCGTGCAACTATTGTCGCATAGTTATTGCGGAAAAATCCGATACTAGATGTATTTGTTGCAAGGCAGTACTGAGAACAAAATCTAGAGGAAAACCAAGAGAAATCATTTGAAATACGTCTATTCCGGATGGACGCATTAAAAAATAATCCAAAAGTTGGCACTAGAAGTAATTAACCGCCTTGATTAAAAGCAAATTTCAATTAATTTAACTATGAAGATATTTTCTTGGGAATCTGAAATTGAGAGGAATTTTTGAGTCTTTAATTGTATTTGGGGTGATGGGTGGGCTACTCTTGCCAGCTAGGCTTCTTTTTGTAGAATATGTTTCAGATAACTGGTTTGGCTCACTAGGTATTATTTCTATAATTTCAATATCTGTAATCATTCTTGCAAAAAAGAAGAAACTCGGTTTCTTTGGCCCTATGCTTGAGCGACAAATGTATAAATTTCAAAAAGGGAAACGTG
>JAOUNZ010000194.1 GCA_029880665.1 Candidatus Nitrosopumilus sp. | reverse complement strand
ACTCGCCATATCCTGCTGCTTTAACAACTTGTGCGTCTACTGCTATGTTGCAATCATGAGAGCATATGATTTCAATTCGCTCATCTGGAACTACCATTGATGCTAACCTATACACTGGTGCAACTGGGGTAATTATCAGAACGTCTAAACTTTCATGTAAAATTGGGCCGCCTAATGAAAATGAATGCCCTGTTGATCCACTTGGAGTTGCAATAATAACTCCATCCATTTTCTGTTTTACTGTGTCATTTTGAAATTTTATTTCAATCTCGGCAGTTTTAGTCAAGTTAGCTCTACTAATGTAAATTTCATTTAATGCAGGAGGAAATTCCTTGCCTCCACAAGATGCAGTAACTCTTGTTCTTTTATCCAAAAAGAAATTATCTTTGATGATTTGGTTAATTGCATCATCAATTTCTTCAATTGTTATTTCTGCTAATATTCCTCTGTTTCCTCCAACATTTATTGTTAAAATTGGCGTCTCATTTTCTAAATTTCTGAAAACTCGAAGAGTTGTCCCATCCCCACCAAGTGTGATGACCAGATCTAAGTTCTCTTTTTTTAACTCCTCTAACGCTTCCATTTTTTTTGCCCCCTCGACATCAATTGGTGAAATGGTATATACGGTAATTTTTCTTGCCAAAAGTTTTTTTGTTACATCCTTTGCAGCCTGTTCGGATTCTTTGGAACCTACTTTACTTACCACTGCAACTTTTTGTAGTTTCAAGTATCTCTTCTGAATTGTATTTACTTAAAAATCATATTTTTAGGCGTATTAGAAAAACAATTAAGTATGAAAACAAACTATATCAAATATGAGTTATGCACATCCCGAAGTTTTGGTAGATACTGAATGGGTATCGAAAAACCCTCCTAACGAAAAGAGAAAACTTGTTGAAGTTGATTATGATCCTGTTAACGGATATCAAAAGGGCCACATTATTGGTTCAAGTCTAATCTGGTGGAAACGTGACATCAATGATCCGGTGACTCGAGATATTATTGGTAAAAAACAATTTGAAGAATTAATGGCAAGGAATGGAATTACTTCTGATACTGAGGTAATTCTTTATGGTGATTTCAATAATTGGTTTGCAGCTTTTGTATTCTGGGTTTTCAAAATCTATGGACATGAAAATCTAAAGATCATGAATGGTGGAAGAAAAAAATGGGAATTGGAGAAAAGAGATTATACTACCGATGAACCACAAATTCCAAAGTCTAAATACATTGCACAACCACCTGATGAAGGACTTCGTGCATATTTGTTCGATGTAAGCCGTGCATTGGGAAAAGAAGACACAGTGATGGTTGATGTAAGATCCCCTGCAGAATTCTCTGGTCAAATCACAGCGCCGCCAGAATATCCAATGGAACACGCACAAAGGGGTGGACACATTCCAGATGCACATAACATTCCTTGGGCAACCGCAGTTAATGATACTGATGGTACCTTCAAAACTGTTGAAGAGTTAAGGAAAAACTATGAGCCAAAAGGAGTAACTCCTGACAAAGATGTAATTTGTTATTGCAGAATAGGGGAAAGATCTTCACACAGCTGGTTTGTTCTGAAATACCTACTTGGATATCCAAGAGTTAGAAACTATGATGGATCTTGGACTGAATGGGGTAACATGATAGGAAATCCTGTGGAAAAATAAATTGCTTTTAGACCTTCCTGTTCTTAAGAAAGGGATTTTTTATTTTATCAAAGACGGTGAATCTGACATTATTTTAGAAGATAAAACCAAACGTGGTCTTACTGTACGCGAGACATCAACTGATGAAAAAATAAATGTAAAGTCTGACAAGGGCATGATTCACGATATGGATGGAATTGGACACTGGGTTCCAATCAGATGGTATTTCTCAAAAGATTCCTATGCTCTATCTGATGTCATCTTACACGCAGAGGCAATGGAAAAAAAATACGTTGAACTTCGAGAATTAACTTGTCCAGATGATAACTGATAACCTTTTTAAATAAATTGAAGTTACTAAAATCGGATGTCTTTACTTTTAAAAGATCGAGTTTGGTCCATGGAAGCTCCAACTGTAAAACGTGGCGTCTACCCACTACATGGTTTCAAACTTGGACTTTACAGATTACCTATTAAACTTGAAGATCCTCTTGAATTAAAATCCGTACATGATGGTCTCAAGAAAGCATTTGAAATGGATATGTATGCTGACAGAATATTTGCAACATACAGATGGAAAGAACAAAACATGGAAGATCCAGATGCTAAAGGCTACGAGGAAGTTGATTTGTCAGTTACAGTAGAAATTGTTACTGGCGAAGTTGTAGATATCATTTATCAGATTTTTCCCATTGAGAAATTCGGTGATCCTAATTGGGTAAAAGATTATCGAAAGAAAGCAGATCATTTTGCAAAAATGATTATTGATACTATTTTACGTAATACTATTTTATCTGATAAGATGATCTCATATCTGGCAAAGACTGAAAAAATTTCAGAAGTTGCAGCTATTCAAAAACTTGAAGAACTAACTCCGCTTGCAAAAATTGTCCTTGGTGCAAAACCAAAACCTGTTGAAGCAAAAGAAGATGATGCCGAGGAAGATGATGCTGAAATTGAAATTCCAGATGGTGCAAAACCTGGTCCAATTGACGTAGAATACA
>JAOUNZ010000193.1 GCA_029880665.1 Candidatus Nitrosopumilus sp. | reverse complement strand
ACGTCAGGAAGTACCTCGTTTGCTTCATTTGTGGTAAAATACGAGAACATGATACTCATCAGAAAACATTGATTAAAAATCTTAGGCGCAAGTATCCATTTCAAACAGAATTTAAGATCAAGTTAAATGAGATAAGACATTTGTCAAGACCACCAATGAGAAAAAGTGTTATTTAAAAAAAGAATACAATATTACGCAAATAGGTATCAAAAATTAACTTCAAACACTCTTTAATCTCCAATCAATCAATATAATATGCAATTTACTTTGGAGGATCAAAAAGAACTTGAAACAATATTGAAAATTGCAATTAATCAAATTCCATCATATACCAATATGGTAAATGCATCAATAGGCGATTGGGACGTAAACGCAGATGACTGTATTTTCGGAATGGTTTATCACTCTTTTATTGCAAAATCTACAGAATATCTAAAAAACAAATTAATAGATATCGAGCAGGAGGCCAATGCTGAGTCAATATTTGAAATCATGAATTCAGTATCGGATGTATTTAACAGCAAAGTTGCTGAGATTAAGCAAAAGATAGTCGCATCCTCATTAGGGTAAAATTTTATTATTTTAACACGTACGCAAACTGTACTTGTAGTTTTTACAATAATAAAGCACCAAGTGCCTGAGCAAGAATGCCAATATGCCAATTATCACAAGTTTCTTACCAAGACTCACAGGTCGTAGTTAATCATTGGACAGTATAAGTAATTCGGAGATTGATGGGACATACAGATGAAGATCGTCAAAAGAGGAAATACGATTACAGCAAGTCAAAAAAAAATGATGTCATGTAACCAAAACACCTCAAACATTGTTTGATCTAATAAAGAAGGCTTTTTCCCTAAATACTAGTAAGAATATACAAAGTCATGAACTGTCATCAGAAAAGCGAGTCTCATATATGGAGATATTCAAAACATACTAAAACTCGAAGATGTCTAAAATGCAAATCTAGAATTTTAATGTCTAAAGAAGAATTTGCCAAAAAATGGGGCACAAAGAAAACAACCAAATAGACTGATTCTTTTTTGAAAGGATTGTTTTTCAGATACATCAAGATGCAAATTTATTAAGAAATGCCAAAAAGTAAATCTATGAATGAAGATCAGTTAGAGGAAGTAATTATTCAGGTAATTAACGGAGCGGTAGCAACGATTCCATCATATTTAGAAGAAATTAAAGAAAACAAGGAAACGCTCAAGGTTGAGAACCCTCAAGAATTCGTGTATGGGGTAGTGTTAGGCATGGCTCTTGGGATGGGAGGTGCAATACTAAGTTCTCAAAAAGAGATACCAACTACAGAAGATCAAATGATGATAAGAGACATCGTTTACAAGCATATTCCAGATATAAGAGAACGGATTTTCAATTGAACAAATTCAATCAGAAAGAGATGGAATTTCTAAAGTCATTAGAGGAGGCAAGGATTGCCACATCTCACGAAAACATCCCACATGTCAAACCAGTCTCATTTGTATTTGAGGATAATGCAATCGTAATTGCAACAGACTACAAAACAAGGACCTACACTAACATCATTTCTAACCCAAACGTTGGAATCGTAATCGACATTTACAAATCAGGAGGACACAAGGCAGTATGTATTCAAGGGAAAGCAGATATTGTTGAAGATGGTCCAGAGTTTAAGAAATTATATGACATTTTTCATCAAAAGTTTGATTGGGTAAGAAAAGACCCATGGAAAGAAAAAGAGGCGCCATTTTTAAAGATCATTCCAAAAAACAAGACAATCTGGGGTTTAGATTAGAGATGAATTTCTTGCCCAACATAAAAGTAGATTTCAGGTCAGTTCTTAATCATTTTTCAATTTATCACAAAATAATTAAGTAGAAGATCTGATTGGTTAACTAGAAAGTATGCAACCAAATCAAGACAAAAAAGAGAACAAATCAAACAACATAGTAGACATGCTTTTGGGAAAAACTGAGAACAAGACAGTAGATTCTGAAACGTTGATACAGGATGTTCAGAGACGCATTCGTGATTCTCTAAAAAACGGTTACAGATATTCGAGAATTGTTGATGCTTCTGAAGAATTTCTAAGAAAACACGTGTATGAGCAGGTGGAGATGGTCATCATCTACGTCGATCTTGTCGGCTCAACTAAACTGAGTCTAAGACTACCTCCTGAGAAGCTTTCTGTAATGATAAGCTCTTTTGTACAAGAGATGTCTTACGTTATAAGCCAGTGCGGCGGGTTTGTGCTAAAATTTTCTGGTGACGCTGTGATAGGATATTTTGTAGGAAAGGGAAGTTCATTGCAAGCAGCTGATGATGCAGTAGGGTGCGCCGAATCAATGTTAATGGTAGTAAGAGACGGGATAAACAAAATTCTAAACAAAGAAGATGCCGAATTGCCTGAACTTGAGATAAAGATCGGGATTGATTTTGGTGCAAATACTGTAGTTCAGTATGGTTCAGATGAGAAGAGATCCCTTGTTGATCTGATAGGCTCGTCTATGAACATGGCAGCAAAGATCCAGGGGCTTGCACAACCAAATCAGATTATCATTGGGAAAGACGTGTTTGACAGATTACATCCAAAGACACAGGAAGTGTTTGTAGACATTACAGATAATGTGAGGGGTTGGACATACACCTCAAAGAATTCAG
>JAOUNZ010000192.1 GCA_029880665.1 Candidatus Nitrosopumilus sp. | reverse complement strand
TTTGAATATCTGTCAGAACTTTGGCAATATCTTCATCTAATGGGTTTGCCAAAACTATGCCCAAGGCAGCATTTGCTTCATCAACAGTACCATATGCGATAATTCTTGGGTGTGATTTTGATATTCTAAAGTTACCTTGTAATCCAGTGTTCCCATCGTCACCAGTTTTTGTATAAATTTTCATCAATCTGTATTCTAATGATGATCTATTATGTTAATCGAAATTAAAAAAAATATGAAAATTCATTAGGAGAAATATTGTTTGGTAACGTATGATTTTAGATTTTTTCAAAACAGCTGCAAATCTCAAAAATATTCCAAGGCAGGGTTGGGTAGATAAACTATCAATAAGCAATCCTGAATCAGTAGCTGATCATTCGTATTCCATGGCAATAATCGGAATGGTAATGTCAGATCTTGAAAACAACGATTCTGAGAAAATCCTTAAAATGATATTGTTACATGATTTGGCTGAATCAAAAATTGGCGATTTAACCCCCGGACAAGTAAGCAAGGAAAGAAAAACAACCTTGGAAAACAATGCATTTAATCAGATTATAGGGGGATTACCTGAGATGATCAAATCACAGTATTTGGAAATTTGGATCGAATACCAAGAGAATACTTCACCGGAATCAAGATTGGTGCATCAGATGGACAAATTAGAGATGGCACTTCAAGCAAAATCATACCAAGATGGTGGGCATGATCATGAAAAACTGGAATCTTTTTTTGAATCAGCGAAAGCAGAAATCACAAACCCCAAACTAAAAGAGATATTTACAGAAATTCTAGATGGTCATTAAGACATGTCTGACAAAGATGAATTAATTGATGCGCAAAAACAGGTGATAGGAATTTTGTTTGAAGTGATCAAGAGACTGCAAGCAAATAACGATTTGGATGATGAGTATTTTCAGATCATTGCAAATGATGAAAAAAATGAAACTCGTCTAAAGGAAATTCTAGATGAAAGAACAGCGAATGCAAAGATTGCCGGTCGCTTGTTAGAACAATTACAAGTCTAGCTGCAACCACAATCATCGTCTGAAAGAATTCGCAGATGGGCTGTTTGTTGATATTTGTCTTGAAGGTAGTTTGCAAGATTTACAATTCGTACTCGCGGTTCTTTTGTGTGCCAACTACCCTCATTTTCAAACCAGAATTCAATCTCATCTACATCATATCGTTCGTTGTTCTCAACGAGGTTTTTAAAAATGGATTTTATGATGTCGATGTCTGACTCAGAAAGTTTTGACTTGTCTTCCACCATGCTTGTTATTTCATTTAATTTGATTATCACATTGTTTGTCAATGGCATGATGTGATTGAGGTTTAGATTCTATAACAATCTTTTGTGTTACTGCCTAAAAACAAGTATTGGATTGTATGAACGCGTGTTTTAATTTTGTATGCCAATAAAATAACAGTTATTTCCATCATTCAGATATTGTTTGTAATCACATGTTAGTGCTTATTTTCTAGGGACATGTATAGAAAATATCATTTCTGAACGGGCATTGGCAGTATCATATACTGTAAAGGGGTAAAAACTTGGAGATTTCTATCTGGCCTTGAGGAGAAATTGTTTTTATAACAACTGAGATACTTCTCAGACATGCAATATTTTCAGGCGCTAAAACTAGGACAAAAGAGAGTCGCAGCAGCCAGAGAGTACCTTAACAAACTAACCAATGGTAAAGCAATGCCAGCGCTGGCATTGATCGATACCAAATCAAGCGTCTGGGAACCTGTTGGAGAAGAGAATCTCTATGCATTTGTTGATGAATCAACCGGTTTTGTTTTGACTGATAACAGTGGATACATTCTTGCATTGGTGGATAGAACAGGATCTTCCAAGACGATTGTCCAGGGCGTAACAAAACAACAAAAAGAAGATCTGGAAAAAGCATTTGAAAATGACAACATTCCAAAATTTGAAGGCAAAGTAATTCTGCCAGTATAGCCTCAAAATAAAACGTAAAGCTTTAGTTATGATAATAGTTATGATGATAAAATGAGTAAATTTTCACAAGAGATTGAAGTCAGTGGTCATCTGATTGACTCTTCTATTCTTACTAAAATCTTTGATAAAATAATGGATCTTCAAGGCGAGTTTAACGTACAAGAAATCAAGATTGGAAAAAAGAAGAAAGATCAGTCATATGCGCGATTACTCGTTAAAGGGAAAAACCAAGAACATCTAAATAAAATTCTGAAAACAATTTATCGCGAAGGCGCAACATCTAAAATTCAAAAAGAGATAACCCTGAAAAGGTCTCCAAAAGACAATGTAATGCCTGATGAGTTTTACAGTACGACAAACAACCACACACAAGTATTTCACAAAGGCAAATGGGTTCAAGTAGAAAACATGATGATGGATAAATGCATCGTAGTAAAAGATGGCAGAGCATTCTGTGTGCCAGTAAGAGATGTCAAGAAAGGAGATCAGATAATTGTGGGCGAGGATGGAATCAAAATCACGCCTCCTGAACGTCCAAGAGAAGGAGTCAACGTCTTTGAATTTATGGGAAGTTCAAGCTCAAGTGAGAGACCAACTCAACACATTGCAAAAAAAGTAGCTGAGGATATTTTCAATACTAAGAAGAAAGGTGGCAAAATTATCATAGTAGGCGGTCCGGCAATTGT
>JAOUNZ010000191.1 GCA_029880665.1 Candidatus Nitrosopumilus sp. | reverse complement strand
GGGATCACATACCTTTTGACTGAAGAAGAAAACAAAATTGCTATAAAACACACCATCCAATCATGGAATTTTAGAAATTCTGTTTCAGAAAAAATTGGAAATGCAAAGTATACTTTACAGGTATATGATAATCTCATGAGAGTAATTTTCCCATTTAATAGTGAAATGCTTCTGATTGTTACCTTGGATAATGCAGGCAGGCCAAATGATATTATAGACCGTATTCAGATAATATTGTCTGGCAACAATACTAAATCAAAAGGAGGCGAAAAGAAATTTTGAAATTAAAACAGCTTAGCATACCCAGACATAAAAAAACATACTATGTGTTTGTATTAGGATTATTGGCAATTGCCATCACAATGGCACTGGTAAAACAATAATTTTCGTTTTTTTCATACACGTAAAATCAATCATGGCAGGATATCTGGGGGATAAATCGAATATGGTTGTTCATCACTTGGCGATGATGAAACCTGAATGTAAAATATACCATGTAAAAAAAGCAGACAGGGTTTACTTTGTTCCAGACACATTGGATCAATCAATAAGTGAAAAATTTGTTACATGCAAATACTGTAGTGGTGGACCAATCTAACTAAGAAGCGAATTTTGTAATGGGTGAAATTATGATTATGCCAACAAAGATGTTGAAATATTTTCACTGTCAATTAGATCTAAACAAAATAAAAATTACAATATTTTGCAACGCCTGACTTTCCATTAATGGAAAGTTTTTGACTATTATTGATGAACATATAATGATTTCATATCTTACTTGAGATCAATTTTCATTTAATAATTCATTTTTGAATAATTATTAAATGAAAAATTCCATATTTCTATGTGCCATTAGATAAAATGCCTGATTCAGAAGAATTCATTCCAACTCACAAATCAGTTGTTTTACATAATAAAGGAGAGCCTGTTGCATGTGTTATTGACGATTCAGATCCATCTTTGTATGAATCACTTGAAAACAATTCTTCACTTCAAGCAACACTGACAGGCTTTCTAAACAAAGACGAAGAGTTTGGATTACTGTTTGGATTTCAGCTGAAGATTAAAACGGATGCAGTATTCTTACAGTACACAGCGTACCCAAACGAAGAATTCATTGATACTGTAATCTTTGATGAGAGAATATACATCATAAGTAAAAAATTGGAACCAATACTCACATTAAAGATTGGGACAGATCAGTTTGTCATGACAAAATCAGAGTTTGACAAATTCAAAAAGACGGTGTGAGTATCTAAGCATTTTATAGATGACTGTTTCTAAATTTCCTAATGGTGAATTTTGCCCAGATGTTAAAGGCAATAGAACCTGTCTTACTTGACAGAGAAGACGGTCATTGGTATCAAACAAAATTTGATAAAATATATCCATCAATTAGCACTGTTTTATCAGCTACCGCATCTGAAGAAAAGAAAAACGGTATTTTACAGTGGCGAGAAAATGAGCCTGCACATGAATACATTACTGCTCAGGCTCAACATATTGGAACCCAGTCCCACAAAATAATTGAAGATTATCTTAACAATATTACGTCCTATGAGAAATACGATTTACTTCCAATTGCACATTTTAATAATCTGAGGCCATTTCTTGAAAAAATCTCAGATATCATATGTGTTGAACAGCGAATGTATTCTGACAGACTCAAAGTTGCAGGAACCAGTGATCTTATTGCAAAGTATAACGGAGAATTATCCATAATAGATTACAAAACAAAAAGAAAACCCCAAATTGACGATTACATGTATGAGTATTATTTACAAACTACATGTTATGCTCAAATGTTTTATGAGGTAACAGGTCAAAGAATTAATCAAGTGGTAATTTTAGTTAGCAGTGAGAAAAATACCCGACAGGAATTCATTAAATCATGTGATGATTATGTTGAGCCAATCAATAAAAGAATAGAAAAATTCCATCTGAATAATTCACTATAACATATTCAAACAGAAATAAATTGGACGGCATATTTGATTATTCATGGCAGATAAAATTAGTGCAGAGCAATTAAGAACACAGAAAAGGGATTTTGTGATTATTGATGTCCGAGAATCAGATGAAATAGCAAGTGGAAAAATTGAATCGTCTATCCACATGCCATTGGGTTTAACAATCAGAAACGCCAAGAAAAAACAGATGGAACATCTCAAAGGGGAAAAAATATGCACATATTGTGGAACTGGGTATAGAGGAAACATTGCAGCAGATGAACTGATAAAAGAAGGATTTAATGCAGTCACTCTAGAAGGAGGATACCCGTCATGGATTCAATCTTAATTTCTTTATTCTTTCCATATGGACTGTTTCTTGAGCCACATAATCAGATCTTTGTACAGATGACTTTTCTCCATGTTTAGAACCCCTATCTCAAGATTGGTGGATGATTTTACTGTCTTTGAATACTTTTCATGAACTGCAAAGATTATTTTGTCCAGAAACATTTCATTTTGCATCTCTTTTTTTGCCAACTCTTCAGATTCAGTCATTGCAAAACTTGCAAACAGAACTCCATCAATCCAATATGCATGAGCTGCCTCAAGCGAAGACATCATTCCTATCAAGTCATCCAGACTCAGTTTTATCATGTCACGAACATAGATCTTGTCATATGGTTTATGAATAAATTCTGTCATGAGGATGTCT
>JAOUNZ010000190.1 GCA_029880665.1 Candidatus Nitrosopumilus sp. | reverse complement strand
GTAAGATATGTTCATGTTGAAAGAGAAAAAGTATCTCAATTGGTAATATATACAAAAAGAAACATTGTGTATTTTACAATGGAGCCCGAAATGCCCATTGACACAAAAATCAGGTTGATTACCAAAGTAAAGAAAATCACCATTGACCTCTAGGTGTTATTTTAAAATAAATTTTCTAAATGTCATGACTTTTCATAAATACCTTGGTGATTCTAAGATGTTTGAGTACGACAAACATTATCGAGAGTGTCAACAACAGAACATGCCGTTTATCAAGGCTAAAACCAACCCAACTCATGGAAATTACTATGTCCAAATTGATTTGATGACCTGTGACTATGATCTTACAAGCCAAGAACAGGATGAAATAAAAAAATTAATTCAAAAAGAAATTGAGTATGTTAAATCAAATTCAAAATTTGAATTTAAGGGGTTTAGTATTACTGACGAACTTGCATGGTTTGATGGAATTCCATCTGAACACGTAGATGATTTTTGTAATGATCTTTATGATCTGACACAGAACAAACATGGTTAAAATCGTATCAAATTTTTCAAAATCTTGTCTATCGCTTGAACTTCTCCTCTCCTCTCTTTGATTGTCGTCTCGTTCCATTCTTTTGCAAACTCTGACTGTTTGTCCAATCTCTCTAATTCTTCAATGTATTTTATTAAATGAATTTTGTAATTATGAAGCAGATCAAGATGTTTGTTGTGATTTTTCTCAGCAGGCGTAGTCATTCCACTCCTCCTCTTTGATCTCTGGAAACATATCTCTGATTCTTTTTTTGTCTTTTTCCATGGCTTCAATCCTGCTATCTAAATGACTTTTGATTGTAGGTTCAGCTTCTTGATCTTTTTCCTCTTTAATGTCTGAAATAACTTTACAGACTGATCTATAGTATGCTATGTGATTTTTTCTGGATTCTTCTGATCTGTCCTCTTCTCTGATGTCCATGAAATCACTGTTTTTTTTGAAAATAAGTACTTGATCATTTGGTGTCTGTTTGCGCTAATGGCGCATCTGTTGTCTTGATTTGGTTTAGTTGCCTTTTGTGCTCTGACCTTCTATGACCATATGTGTTTCTGTGAATCCGTTGTGGATGCTGCTTTGCTCTATTGATAAAAAGGCAATGTTCTCCTACGCCTAGAAACACAATATCCCCTAAATCATAATGTGGGTTTGTTGGAAAATTGTTTTATCACACATAATATGTTTAACAATTATGAAAAATCAAAAGGCAATTTCTAACATCCTAGCGGAAATAAAAAATCAGATTGACGAATTCTTGCCTGATTATGATGTGAAATTTGAATCTCCCATGAACATTCATCAAGATAAACAAGTCTCACTATTCATCTACGATGTTGAGGAAAACATGTCGTACAAGTTATCAAGTAAGGAAGATGTAAATGTTGACATTCCAAAGAATATTGCTTTAAACATGAAATTTTTGGTAACAATTTTCGATGCAGATAACTATGAATCTACAATTTCTTTTACTCGACTTTACTTGGGTTTGAACAAAACTGACTTTATCAAAAATGTTGATAATCAAACATTGCAAAGAGAATCCACTAAACTAGTGATTGATTCTACCGGTTATGATGTGTGGACAAAATTATTCCCACAGTCCGATTACAGACAATCCATTTCATTCATTGCTCAACATGTCACTATTTCTGTAGATGACTCTTAAAGATCAAAAAATCATTATTGGCTATATTGTATAAACTGTGTATGTAGATGGGCTTTCCATTTTTATTCTGTCGATAAACTTGTTCATGCCTCATAATTAAGCATGTTACTCTTGTTTACGGTTCTTGCTCTAGTATGGCCTAGGACATCAAAAATTGATCATTTGGATGATCTTAACTGTGTTCTTTACGACTATAATTCATATTGAAATTAAATTATGAAATGCTATGAAAATATTGGTGGATGAAAATCTGGACGGTATGGATGAGCGACTCAAAGATCTTGGATACGAGGCTTATAGCGTGCGAAAATTACAGATGAGTGGAAAAAAACTCGGCTCTGATTATTCTATAATCAATTATGCTCGTGAAAATAGTATGATCATTGTTACAAAAGATACTGAGTTCCGGAAAGCAAGCGAAGAAAACGACTTTGCGCTGATATTGCTTGATGATGAAGAAATCTTAAAAGTCATTGTAGAGAAATTAAAAAAATTTAGTTCACATTGTTTGAACTGATTTGTGATACATTCAGATTTGCAAGTATCTCGTTTAGAAAATTCTCTTCTGGTTGATGCACGATACAATCCATGATTGCTTCCCAGCAATCACTAATTTTACGAATAATATGTGAGAACATCTGATCTTTTCTAAATGAGGGATAGTATGACAATAGCTTCATCACTCCGTCTATTGTTTGTACAATCTGTATTTGATGTATGATTAATCTTAGTCTCTCATGAAACGAAAAATTTCTATCCGTGCTTATTTTCTTGAAATTTATTATTTCATCAAAAACCACCGTGATTTCACTGTGTATGTTTTTGAGTTGTTTGTTTACCGATTCATAAAGATTAATCAACTCATATTCGATATGTGACCTGTCGTATACTCTTTTTTCAATTTCTCCTGCTTCTACTAGCTGACTTATCTCCCTGTAAACTGTTTTTTCGTTACCTACCTTTTCAAT
>JAOUNZ010000044.1 GCA_029880665.1 Candidatus Nitrosopumilus sp. | reverse complement strand
ATTCTTGTCCAGTACCAACAAACAGAATAGGGGTCGAAGTGATCTTTACTATTGACAACGCCGCGCCGCCTCTTGCATCTGCATCGCTCTTAGTTAGAATAGACCCATTGAATTTTACATGCTCAAAAAATTCACGTGCTTGGTTTACGGTATCATTTCCAGCCAATGAGTCACCAACAAAAATCTTCAGATCAGGGTTTACGACTTTAGTAATTTTTCCAATTTGTTCCATCAAGTTTTTACTTGTTTGCATTCTTCCTGCAGTGTCAATCAATACACAATCCGTTTTGTGGGATTTTGCATACAGTACAGCATCTCTAGCTACTGCTGCCGGATCTGATTCATAGTTTTGGGCAACAAGTTTTAGATTAAGGCGGTTTGTGTGTTCTCGTAGTTGCTCTATTGCACCAGCTCGAAAAGTATCCGCAGCTGCTACAACTACCGAGTATTTTGCTTGTTGTAAAAGATATGCAAGTTTTGCCAGAGATGTTGTTTTACCAGTTCCATTAATTCCAACAAATAAGATCAAAAATGGTTGTCCTAATTTCTTCTTTTCATTGATTTTTTCAAAGAGATCAATTTTTCCTGCATCATCAAACAAAACAGAGATACTTGAAATCAAACTATCTTTAACGAATTTTTCAATTTGATTCTTTTCTACTTTTGAACCAATTAATTTTTCTTTTAGATCTGATTTTATGGAATCTATCACTTCAGTTGCGACGTCAGATTCTAAGAGTGCTATCTCCAAGTCAAAAAGTATATTTTCAATATCTTTTTCATTGAGTTCCTTTTCCCCAAGACTTTTCGCAGCATTGGAAAATGCTTTACGAAGTTTATCAAACATATTTTATCCTGAATTTGGAGGGGAAACAGATTGCATTAATTGATTAATTTGCATCCGTCCTTGCTCTAAACGTCTTGCAGCATCTTGTTTTTTTGCAGTAGTGTCGTTGATAGCAATCTCAATCTCTTTTATCCGTGCTTCAAGAAAATTAATGGTGGAAGGAAAATCTTTTTCCACTGCAACACCTGCACCAATATTCAAAATAATTTTGGAGTTTGATGAAATTTTTGTAGGAATATATGTACCCATTCCAATTGGAACAAGGGTTTCAGACTCAGGTTTCTGACTAAGGGATTTAATGGATTCAATTGCAGCGATTGTTTCTCTAAAAATATTTACAAAAGTCGCTTCTCTTTGAGACAGATCAGAAAAATACGTTTCAAGCATTTGCATTTGTTGCATCAATTGCTCAGCTTGCTCTTCACTCATTTACAACAAAGATTTCTCAGATGGTTATAAATTCATTCTTTGGTAAAATGAAAAATCCACAATTAGGTAAATGGATTTAAAAAAATAAAAATTAGAAATTTATTTTGCTTGCGAGAACCTATTTTCTACTTCATCCCAATTAACCACATTCCACCATGCGTTGATGTAATCCGGTCTTTTGTTTTGGTAATGAAGATAGTATGCATGTTCCCAAACATCACAGCCTAGTAAAGGAATAAGACCTTCAGTTCTTGGACTTGTTTGGTTTGGCATTGATTTGTATTCAACCTTTTTTGAAGAAGGATTGTATACTAACCATCCCCAACCACTACCTTGAATCACTGCGGTAGTAGATGAAAATTTCTCTTTGAAGTCAGAAAAGCTTCCAAAGGAATCTTTGATTGCATCTGCAATTGAACCTCCAGGCTCTCCGCCTCCATTTGGTTTCATGTTGTTCCAAAATAGCCTGTGGTTATCATATCCACCACCGTTGAAATTAACTGCACTTCTTTGAGTCTCTGGAACTGATGAGATACCAGACAGGATGTCAATGATATCTTTTTCTTGAATTTCAGAAGGACATGCTTCAAGGGCTGCATTTAGCTTGTCAGTGTATGCTTGATGATGTTTTGTATGATGAATCTCCATAGTTCTTGCGTCAATGTGAGGTTCTAATGCATCATAAGCATATGGCATTTTAGGAAGAGTGTATTTTCCCATAAGTGTACATGGGAATTTATTCAATTTATTGCTTTATGAAGCAATTCGTTTTTACTTACTAAACTTGACAGGTAATTTGTGAGATCATCAGTAATTTTTTCTCTAGTGTTTGTAGGGGTTTTTGTTTTGGCTTATACTTTTCAGTCCGAGAATGAAATTAGGACATATTTACAGCGAAGTGTGCCATTTGTTGGGACAGACATTCCCAGAACAGATGGGATTGATGGAACTGGAGTAAAGGTCGCAGTGATAGATACAGGTGTAGATTTCAATCATCCGGATTTGTTTGGATGGGGTCATGACGGAAAAGTTATCGGCGGTTACAACTTTATCCATGAAGATGAGCCACCAATGGATACAAATGGTCATGGTACTCAGGTGGCAGGAGTAATTGCAGCTGATGGTAAAATTAAAGGAATTGCACCAAAGGCAAAGATTCTTGCCTACAAAGTTTCAGAAGACGGTGAAGGAGTATCTTCAGATTTAATCATCAGAGCAATTGAGAAAGCAATAGAGGATGACGTAGACATCATCAATATCAGTTTGGGCGTAAACAAAACCAATGCGCCAATTGATCGTGCAGTTAATCATGCATTGCAAAGAGAAATTTTTGTCGTAACTGCCGCAGGAAATGATGGCCCAGCATTAAAGACAATTGGCAGTCCAGGCAGAGATTTCGGTTCAGTTACAGTTGGTGCTACATACAACAATCTTACTTCCAGCATGGTGGCAACGTTGGAAATTAATGAAAAACCATATACTATAATTCCTATGGTTGGATCTCCAAAATTAGAAAAACCAATTACCGGAAAATTGATTTTTGCAAATTATGGAAAAATAGATGATTTCAAATACACGGATGTAAAAGATGCAGTGGTAATTGTCGAGAGAGGTAGTGATGTAGAAGGAGAGTTGTTGTATTTTTCAATCAAAGAAACCAACGCTGCAAATGCAGGTGCAAAAGCGTTAATGGTGTATAATAATGAACCAGGGATTTTTTTGGGTGAATTGATTCACGAGTTTATTGAGCCAGAATACAAGCCACAAATTCCTGTAGTGTCAATAGACAGAGATGATGGATTAAAAATTAAAGAATCAATTACTAAAACAACCAATGCAACTTTGAATTTGTTTTATAATCCAGATTTTGTAGCATATTTTAGTTCAAGGGGACCGGTTTCACCATTTTACATAAAGCCGGATTTGGTAGCTCCTGGCGCATACATTAACACTACACAAAATAACGGAGGATACAACTTTACAAGTGGAACAAGTTATGCAGCACCACATGTTAGTGGCGCTGCAGCATTACTATTACAGAAAAACCCTCAATTGCATCATCACGAACTTAGATCTCTGCTTTTGACAACAAGTAAACCTGTTTCAGATGCCTATGATAATGAATTTTCAATTAACGAAGCAGGATCTGGAAGATTAGACATAGGAAATGCACATAATGCAAAACTAATCATTATGCCGCCAAACTTTGTAATCAACATATCATCTGACAAGGCTGTTGCAGAGCAGCAATTGGAATTAAAGTTAATTGATAGTACATTGGATAATTTAGAAGTAAATTTTGAGGGGCCGGAATTTATTAAATTCGCATATTTTCTGGAAGCAAACACATTACGAATTAAGATGAACATGACTGAAGATAATTTTGGAGACCATGAAGGCAAGACAATAATCAAACATGAGAACGTAAGATACGTAATTCCATTTTTACTCCACTACACGCCAGGTTCAGTGTCAGTGACACAGCAAGATCAAAGACTATTTTTTGACATCAATCATCCAGACAAATGGAGCTTTGCAAAAATTTCAGTGATAAACAGCAAAGATGGAAAAACAAAGACTGCAACTGCAACGCCATTCAAAAAAGATTCAATCAAGATAAATGAAAACGCAGAATACTGGATTGAGGCCAAGATCAGAGTTGGCGAGAATTCATCAAACGCATACAATACAATTGGGATTAGTTCGATTTCAGATAATTACAATGAATTAGACATGATAAACATTCCAGAAAAACAGATCATTATCATTGCAGTGATTGTAGCTATAATAGGAATGGTCGGATTAAAAAGAAAACGTTCTATTGTGAAAGTTTAGGGCCTGCGGCAACAATCTTGGGAGATACGTTTTCAAATTTCTTAAAGTTTTCAACAAACATCTGAGCTAATTTTTTGGCAGAAAGATCATACGAATCCTTATCAATCCAAGTATTTTTTGGATCAAGTATTTCAGAGGGGACGCCATCCACTTCAGTTGGGATGTCAAGATTAAACAAATCATCATGCCTATACTTTACAAGATCCAATGCGCCTGAGAGGGCAGCTGTGATCATAGCACGGCTGTACATGATCTTGACTCGCTTTCCAACTCCATATGGACCGCCAGACCAGCCCGTATTGATAAGATAAACTACGGCGTCATGCTGATTAATTTTTTCTCCAAGTAGTTTGGCATAAACTGACGCGGGCCTAGGCATGAAAGGGGCTCCAAAACATTCTGAAAATACGGATTTTGGTTCTTTGATTCCTCTTTCAGTTCCTGCCAACTTACTGGTGTAACCAGACATGAAATGATACATTGCACCCTCTTTGGTGAGTTTAGAGACAGGTGGTAAGACTCCTAGTGCATCAGCAGTCAAAAATATTACCACTTTTGGATTGCCACCAACACTTGGAATCACTGCGCCTGGAATGAAGTCTAATGGGTAAGCAACACGAGTATTTTCGGTTAGGCTATTATCATCATAATCTGGGACATTGTTTTTTAGAACCACATTTTCTAAAACCGCACCTGGTTTTATTGCGTTCCAAATTTCTGGTTCAGCCTCTTGACTAAGATTGATACATTTAGCATAACAGCCACCTTCAAAATTGAAAGTGCCATCGTCAGACCAACCGTGTTCGTCATCACCGATTAGTTTTCTGTTAGGATCTGCAGATAGAGTAGTTTTACCAGTACCAGATAGCCCAAAGAACAGCACAGTATCGCCTTTCTCACCAATGTTTGCAGAGCAATGCATTGGAAAAACACCGCGGTCAGGCAATAGGAAATTCATTACGCCAAACATTGATTTTTTCATCTCGCCGGCATACTCTGTACCACCAATCAAAACAATTTTTCGGGTCAGGTCAATCAGAATAAAGATGTCAGTTCTGGTTCCATCAATTTCCGGAACTGCATAAAAGTCATTAATACATAGAATTGTAAATTCAGGCTCATGTTTTTCTAACTCTTCATCAGTGGGTCGGATAAACAGATTTCTTGAAAACATGCTTTGCCAAACACGATCATTGATCACTCTTATAGGCAAACGATTTTTCGGGTCTGCGCCAACAAAGCCGTCAAAGATGAAAAGCTCTTTGTCAGTTACAAATTGCTTCATTTTTTCAAAGATTTTTTGAAATTTATCTGATGGGAATTGGTGATTGATCTTGCCCCAATCAATGGTATCGCGAGTTTTATCATCATACACAATAAAGCGATCATCAGGAGACCTGCCAGTATATTTTCCAGTGTTGACAGATAGAGAGCCCGTAGAGTTCACTACGCCCTCTTTTCGTTCTACTGCTAATCTCACCATTTCATCAGCGCTTAGATTTCTGTAGACTTTGGATGGTTTGATTCCGAATTGAGTCAATTGTGACAAAAATTTTTCAGTTGCTGCAGCACCAGATACTTGAGTCAGAGGATTATACCTCCAAAAGAAGAATTACAAATCCCAGGCGCGGTCATGAGATACAGAACCTACTTTAAGTTTCCTTATTATCTTTTTCTTATCAAGAATCACATATCATCTAGGAACGTATTTATTTCAAAATTCAAGACTGAATCTAATGGTTATCAACAAAGAACTGATTGCAAAGAGGAAGGAAGTTAAAGAACACAATCCAGAATTTGTCAGACCAGAAAGCTGGCGTTATGTAAGACTCCAAACAAACTGGAGAAAGCCAAAAGGAATTGATCACCATCAGAGAAAACAAAGAAGCAGGACCCGTCCAGGGCTGGTCAAAGTAGGATTCGGAGGACCGAAAGAATCCAGAGGATTACACCCATCAGGATTTACAGATAACCTAGTTTACAATTTAAGAGATTTAGAAAAGCTAGATCCAAAAAAAGACGGTGTCAGATTTGGACACAGTGTTGGTACTAGAAAGAGAAAAGAGATCATTGTCAAAGCAATTGAAAGCAAGTTCAAAATTTTTAATGCAAGAGTGAGTGCAAGTGGTAGTAAATCTTAAAGCTAAGAAAAGACTGGCAGCCAGAGTTACTGGTGTCGGGATTCATAGAATAAAATTTGACGCTGATCATTTGGATGATGTTGCAGATGCAATCACTAGACAAAACATCAGGAGTTTAATCACTGCAAATACTATCAGAATCAAACCAATTGTCGGAACATCCAAAGGCAGAGCACATCAGAAGAAATCCCAGAAGAACAAAAGAGGAACAACTCAAGGTTCAAAACAAGGCAGAAAAGGTGCAAGAGTTGGCAAAAAAGAAGTATACGTTGCAAAGGTCAGAGCACTAAGACGATTACTGAAAATTGCAAAGGACCGAAAAGATTTGACCAATCCAGAGTTCTGGGCATTATACAAAAAGGTCGGAGGAAACACCGTTAGAAACAAAGCCCACCTCAGAATGCTCATGGATGAGATTAAAGAAAAACGACAGAGTTAAAATCTGTAAAGAGTGTCTTTTAGGTTTACAATCTTCCCGTTTTCGATTTGTATTCCTTCATCATTTAACATCCTAGTCTTAACATGCTCCCCATATGCATATCCGCCAATTTTACCAGTTGACATTACAACTCTATGGCATGGAATAATCACAGGGTGTGGATTTTTGTTCATTATTTGTCCTACAACGCGCTGTCCATTTTTCAATCCGACAGCCTTTGCAAGATCACCATAAGTTGTGATTTGACCTTTTGGCACTTCGAGTAGTTTTTTGTAAATTTTTTGTTGGAGATTCAAATCCTGATTACCTCAAGATTGGTTGATTCAAGAAAAGATAGAATCTTTTGCTTGTAAGAGCCTAATCCTCCCCAATCTAAAAGAGCAGTTTTTGCAAGTTTGTTTTGTGCAAGAATGTGCAAGAACAGCATTTGATCAATCTCACCTAATGCATGTTTTGGAATCACTGTTCCAAGGGCATATTTACCGTTAAGCAGCATATCGGTGAATTTTGAAGGATAGTGAGTTCCACCAAAACAGATGGCAACAGGGTTTTTTTTGATTGGGTGAGACATCACTTCATGTACCAAATCTGCTACTGAATTACACAATGATACGTCATTCCATTGTTTTTCAGTTGTTCCTATCTCGATGAACAATGAACGCTTACTTAGTGCAGTAGGTCCATGATGAGTTGCTTCTATAGTGATTTGAAATTCTGGAAACTGTGACTGGTTTTTCTTTAGGGTTTGGAGATATGTTTTTTGTAGATCAGGATACGGGATTGCAACTTGTCTTTCATTTCCACCAAATCTTGCATCCGAAAAATTTCCAGTACTGTGACAGGTCAAAGCCAATACTCCTGACTCTGCAGCATGCTTTGACAAAAAGATAAAACCATCATAATCATATTTTTCTTCTAACCAATCAGATGAAATGGCAGGGGTTGGAATAATCAACAGGTCATAATACTTTCCGCGAAAAACATCGCCGTCTTGAGTCATTTCTTTTGAGAGATGTTTTGCCATGTTATGA
>JAOUNZ010000189.1 GCA_029880665.1 Candidatus Nitrosopumilus sp. | reverse complement strand
GAAATGACATCACGGGGTTTGCCATTTTCTGCATGAAGCCTTAGATGAATATCCATCATATCAAACTCTTGGACAGGTAAATCAGTCTCATCCAAGTATGCACCACATGTGGATTCTATTCTAAATCGGTCATCTTTAAAATGAAATCCAAGTTTCATTTTTCTTCCATTTCTTCCGGCTCCTTTAACATTTACATCGATAATTCCAGGACGGGTTTCAGTGTAGCCAGATCTGTGATTTACAAAAACTCCAATTTCAAGAGGTTTTCCAGCAGTAGATTCGGCCATCTTTTGAATCCCATCATTCATAACAACATCTACTGCTTTGATAGATTGTGCAACCTTTGCTATCCATTCGTTTGTCCTTGTAATGGTAGATCTAATGCCTGTACGTCTTCTTTTATCTTCGTCCTCAGGTAATTTGTAATAGTCAACCCAAGCCTCATAATCATGTGAGATGTCCTCAATGAAATCGATACATGTTCGTCGATATTCATCTACATTGTCAGTTCTCTCAGATCCATCATCTGTTCGCATTCCATCATAATCCATCGGCATTGCCATACACTGAATCAATCCAAGTTCTAAAAAAACCAATCTTGAGACAAATCCAATGATTATAAAAGGAATTGTTCAAAGCAAGACCATGATATTTTCAGAAATCGTAACTGATTTGCAAAATCAATTAAAAAAAGATTTGGCGCAGATCATATTTCTTCTAAAGAAAAACCCAGCTACAGGGTATGCACGAATTGTAGAGATTGGAAAAGAGGTTGGAAGAAAATACAACATCAAGTTAATTGTAAACTTTCCAAAAGAGGGGAGAATTGAAGAGTACGATATGTATGGGAAAAGAGATCTGAGCTTGATTGTGGATTATGATAGAAAGAGATTTCCAATCGATAGAGAAGTCATCAAACAAAAAGCAAGAGAGATTCTAGGGGATGTCCAGACAGAAGATGCTTACATGTATGAAAATAAAGAGGGAGTAAGGGTTTACACGAATAATTGGAAAATAGACATACTGCCTCACTCAGTGCATATTTGGACAGAATTCAACGAGAGGGTTACGGCGTTTTGTGATTGGTTGATGGAAAACGCATACGAAATGAAGAAAAAGTAACAGTCCGAATTAGAGCAGTTCAAGATCATCTAGAAGTTTTCGAGCCTCAGAGTTTTCAGGTTGAAGTTTTAAGATACGTCTACAACAATCAATGGCTTCATCTTTTTGTTCCAAAGCCAAATGAACGTTAGTTTTCAAAGTAAGTGTTTCGACATCATAGTTATCCAATTGAAAAGCTTTTTCAAAATAGGGCAATGCTTTTTTGGCATCGTCTACTATAAAGAAGACACTACCCATGATAAACATGAAATCAGGATCATCGGAATATTTGGATTCCAGACTCTTTCCAAAAGCAACTGCCTCATCATACTCACCATCTTTTAGTAATTTTTTGAGATGACGTTTTGGTTGTTTGAAAAAACCCACCATATTGATTCGTTATTTTAACAGATACTAGTAATTTGAATGTAAGACACTTTTAGTCAAACCAAGATTGTGGTTGGTAACCGCTTGGACTTTTTGTTTGAGTGTTTTGAGGGACTTTCATTATTCCTTCTTTGATCAAGAACTGAATTCCCAAGATGAAATCAGAATCCCCAATAGAGCCATCAGCCCACCAGCCTGCGTTGTTCTTCACCCAAGACGGAATGTCATTTGTAGACCCACCAGATCCTTGAGTCGTTGGAGGGATTTTCATTATTCCTTCTTTGATCAAGAACTGAATTCCTTGAACAAATGAGTTATCATCAATTGCGCCATTAGCCCACCAGCCTGCGTTATTTTTAATCCAATGTGGGATTTCTTGTGCAGGTGATGTGCCATTGGGACCATATATTGGAACTTCTATTTCCAGATAATCAGCAGCGCCAGATGGCGCTATTCCTTCAGGAGCCAATCCATAAATCCAAATCACATAGTGTGCAGTTCCGGGTTTTTCTTTTACAATCATATCAACAATATGTTGTCCAGACGGAGAGTAAAGAAACTGTCTGCCCTCTTCTTGTGCAATTGATCTTAGGGGAGTCAGTTTTTCATCAACAGTAAGAAAATCAAATTGGACTTGATTCAAAAATTCAGTATCATCGTATTTACTAATGAAACTAACAAGCCACTCCATTTCACAGCCCACAATTGGATCTTCAGGGCCATAAAAGATGTGTACCTGATAATCAAAGTTATGCGTTGGTTTTTTTATGCTGACTGATTTTTCAAAATCAGTCTCACATCCTGCTGCAGCAAATTCATCTGCAGTTGAGATAATTCCTTTAAATGGACTTTCTTGTAAGTTTTCTTTATAGTCTAATAATTTAAATTCGTATTCGGTTGGAGGTATTCCTTCTGATACATGTGTGTAAGTTTTAGCCTTTATTGGAAATGGAAAATCATCTACTAGCCAAACTTTACTTGTCACCCCGCCAGTTTTCCATCCCACTTGAACAGTCTCCCAAGTTCCTGCAGGTACAGTGATAGTTTCAATTACTCTTGGTATTACTTGCTCGCCTCCAATGTTCCCTATTTTCCCCCAAGAGGCAGCTTTGAATGCTTTTGGACCCTTTCCGCCAGAGCTGTCATCAGATGTTGCAAATGCAGACAGCCAAGCTATGGAAGACTTGAATGCACCACGATAAACACCTAATTCTAT
>JAOUNZ010000188.1 GCA_029880665.1 Candidatus Nitrosopumilus sp. | reverse complement strand
AAAGATGGGACTATTATCGAATCAAAATTTAAGTTCAGCGCATGAAGAAAATAGTTCTAAAAGCATTAAAATCTAAAATTCAGGGAGATGTTTTTACCAGCAAGGAGTTCAGGGAGTTTTATTCAGTAGATGCTAGCCCATACAAGATAATTCCAAACATAGTAGTAATTCCAAAACATGAAAAAGATGTAATTAATATCATAAAGATTGCAAAAAAATTCAGAGTTCCAGTTACTGCGCGTGGTGCTGGAACTGGATTGGTAGGTGGTGCATTGAATCGAGGAATTATACTGGATATGAAAAAATTTGACAGTGTTAGAATCTCAAGAAACTATGCAGTAATAGGCCCAGGAGTGATCAAGGGGAAATTGGATGAAAGGTTAAAAAAAGTAAAAAAATTTTTCCCGCCAAATCCGTCAATTGGTTCTTATTGCTCAGTAGGAGGAATGCTAGGGAATAATTCAAGTGGAAGTAGGAGTTTGAAGTATGGAAGTGTGATAGACAATATCACCGAAATAACATTTGTTGATGGAAATGCAAGAAAGATTACATTGCCAAAAAATAAAAAAATTTCAAACAAAATTATAAAGTTGGCAAAATTAGTAGAGCTTAAAAAATTTCCCAATACAACAAAGAATTCTTCTGGGTATAGAATTGACAAAGTAAAATCAGCTGAAGACACACATAAGGTGATAACAGGGTCTGAAGGAACATTGGGGGTGATCTTATCAGCAAAAATAAAAATCAAAGACATACCGAAAAAAAGAATTCTGTTAATAATAGGATACAAATCAATTTTTGATGCATCAAGAGAATGTATGAAAATTAATCAGACGGATCCATCAGCAATTGAGGTTATGGATGAGTTTACACTTCATCAGATCAAATTCAAATTTGTTAAAAATATAAAATGTTTACTTTATGTAGAATATGATGAAAATATTGCAAAAAAAGAAAAGAAACTACAATCAGTTATCACAGGGAGAGTTATTAAAAAATTAAAAAGAAAACAGGACATAGAAAAATGGTGGAGGCATAGGGATTTAGCACTTCATCATAGTTTAAGAACAATAAAAAAAGAAAAAAGAATTCCGCATGTAATTGAAGATGCAGCAGTTCCTGTGAACAGCCTTCCAAAATTATTTTCGTTACTTAACAAAATTAACAAAAAATACAAAACAAAATGTATCGTATATGGACATGCTGGCAATGGCAACATACATGTAAGATTAGCCGCAGATCAAATAAAGGTCAAAACCGTCAAAAATATCGCAAGAGAGTATTTTGATTGGATCATCAAACTTGGAGGAACTATTACTGGGGAGCACGGAGATGGTCTTGCACGCTCAGAGTTTATCAAAAAACAGTATGGAGGTAAGAATTATGAAGCATTCAAAGAGATAAAAAAACTCTTTGATCCAAACAATGTGCTCAATCCAGGTAAAATTATCTCAAAAAAAAGTACCGTTATCAAAAACCTTGAAAAACTCTAGAACGCATGGTCAAAAAATGGGTGTAATCAGAAACGCTTTATTAACTAAAAATTATCCAAAAAGATCGTGGCATATAATGGTATGAACCTATTAGCAATCATAGCAATTATTGCCGTTGGTTTTACACCGGCATTTGCACTAACTGAATTAGAAAGAGCATCAATAACAGATCCAAGATTAGTGAATGCATTTGGCTCTCCCATTGGAAATTCAATCAATGTTGATCAACAAATACAAGTTTCAGCTGATGTGGTAAACAATCAAGAAAAATCCCAGAATTTTGCATATCTTGTTCAAATTAAAAACGAAAACGACATTGTGGTTTTTTTTGGTTGGGTTGTTGGGGAATTAAATCCGCATCAAAAATTTAATCCATCATTATCATGGGTCCCAAAGGAACCAGGGGAATTTACTGCGGAGATTTTTGTATGGGAGGGATTTCCAGTCAATCACAAGGCACTAACAGAATACACCACTTTGAGAGTTAATGTAAGTTAAAATATTAACAGAAAAATTTTACTAAATACTAAGATATAAGAAATTCTAACAAATAATTCAAAATACCCTATACAAAAGGCAACATGAAATAGAACAATTAAGATCTTTGATTTGTCTATTAGTAAAAAAAAATCAACTAGTTCTTGCTAATAGAACCTTGAGTCTATTATCCATATGACAATAGGGTATTGTGTAAAGTGCAGAGATAAGCGTGAAATCAAAGGCTCCAAACCATACACCATGAAAAATGGCAAACCTGCAATCAAGGGTACTTGTCCAGCCTGTAGTACAGCCATTTTTAGAATTGGTAGAGGGTAAGTTTCATAGTGAAATTCAATGCTGCCATTCATCAGTAATGCCATTCCACAACGACCACATTGGGGATGGATCTTTTTCTATTTCTTCAGTTATTCTGTTTTTTAACACAAAAGAGAAATTTTCCAGTGCATTAACGCCGCCGTCAGCATACAATTCATGACCAATCTCATTGATTCTTTTATGTTTTTCAGAAATTTCTGGAGAATCAGGATTTTGAAGACAAAATGTCATCAAATCAATTAATTCTTCCTCTAGCATAAAGTCCATATAAAAATATGGACTTTAATACATAATAACCTACTTTCCTAGTGGTTCATTTAATCAAATAAGCGACATCTAAAATATTTGGAGGTAAGATCCCCCCGTATTAAGATCAATCAAAAAAGATTATTTGAGACGTCGGTA